>DAOVNY010000173.1 GCA_030630005.1 Bacteroidales bacterium
AAGGATGATAAAACTTATCCTTGGATTTGTATAAAAAATGAAGATTTTCCGAGAGTTTTTTCTACAAGAAATCTAATAAAAGATGGTTCAGATTATTTTGGACCTTATGCCTCAGGGCGAATGATGAAAACAATACTTGATCTGATATCACAACTTTATCCGATAAGGAATTGCAAACATAAATTATCTCCCCAAAATATAAAATCTAAAAAATTTAAGGTATGCTTAGAATATCACATAGATAATTGTAAAGGACCATGCGAAGGATTGCAAAACAAAGAAGATTATGACAAATATATTAATGAGATAAAGGAAATTATCAAAGGAAATATCAATTCTGTAAAAAATCAGTTGAAAAAACTAATGTTTCATCATGCTGAAAACTACGAATTTGAAAAAGCACAGATTATTAAAGAAAAGATAAAATTACTGGAAAAATATCAGAGTAAGTCAATAGTTGTAAATCCCAAAATTAATAATGTAGATGTTTTTTCAATCATCACGAATGATGATCTGAGTTATTCAAATTACCTGAAAGTTATTGATGGTGCAGTTGTTCAGTCACATACAATTGAGATAAAGAATAAATTGGATGAAAGTCCTGAAGATTTATTGGGAATTGCTATCACAGAATTTCGTCAGCGATTTAACAGCAATTCGGAAGAGATAATAATTCCTTTTGCTATTGATTACGAAATTCCGGATACAAAAATTACTATTCCACAGCGAGGTGATAAGAGACATCTTTTGGATCTTTCGCTAAGAAATGCAAAATATTTCAAACTTGATAAAGAGAAACAACAATCGCTGGTTGATCCCGAGCGTCATTCGAAACGTATTCTTGAGCAAATGCAAAAAGATCTTCGAATGAAAGAAGTACCTCATCACATCGAATGTTTTGATAATTCTAACATACAGGGGGATTATCCGGTAGCAGCCATGGTAGTTTTCAGAAATACCAAATCCGTAAAGAAAGAGTACCGCCATTACAATATTAAAACCGTAAAAGGAGCTGATGATTTTGCATCTATGGAAGAAATTATTTTCAGAAGATACCGCAGGCTTCTTAAAGAGAAAAAAAAATTACCACAACTAATTGTAATTGATGGTGGAAAAGGGCAGTTGAGTGCTGCATTAAAAAGTCTTGAAAAGCTTGATCTCCGCAGAAAAATAACAATAATCGGGATTGCTAAAAAATTAGAAGAAATATATTTCCCGGGCGATAGCGTACCTTTATATATTGATAAAAAATCAGAAAGCTTAAAGATCATTCAGCAATTGCGCGATGAAGCTCATCGTTTTGGAATTACACATTTTCGCAAAAAAATTGAAAAAGGAACTATAAAATCGGGTTTAACCGAAATTGACGGAATAGGTTTTTCTACTACTCAAAAACTTCTTTTAAAATTCCGGTCGGTAGCAAATATTAAAAAAGCTCCTCTAAAAGAATTAGAAGATGTAATCGGGAGAGCAAAAGCGAAAATTGTTTTTGATTATTTTGTTAATGAGAAAAAATAAATTTACGGCTAAAAAAAATCCTCCAAATTTTAAAAATTTGGAGGATTTGCTCAAACAAATATTATATCTAAGTACGAATTTTATTGGAGTGTAAATTTAATTGGTAAGTTAAACTGCACCCTTACAGGTTTACCTCTTTGTTTACCGGGTTTCCATCTCGGCATATTTTTCACAACCCGGATAGCTTCCTCATCACAGCCACCGCCGATACCTCTTAGTACTCTAATATCGGTAACCCTGCCATCAGTTTCAACTACAAAAGTTACAAAAACTCTTCCGTGGATACCACTTTCACGAGCCATTTGAGGATATTCAATATTTCCCCCAAGATATTTCCTCATAGCAGGTTCTCCACCCGGAAATTCAGGCATAGATTCTACAATATAAAAAATCTCAGCTTCTTCCACTTCATCATCATCCATTGCAATCGGAATGTATTCTTCCACTTCGGTTTCCATATCGGCTTCTGCATCGATTTCTATATCATCTTCAATTTCTATATCATCTTCCACGATATTTAAAACAGTAACTTGTTTTGGTGGTGGTGGTGGTGGTGGTTTAACTTCTTGTGTTGTTTGAATGATCTCTTCCTGAATTACTTCTTTAACAACTCTTTCAATCAATTTTAATTCCGTTTTTTCATAAGTTTTCCATTCAAAAGCTGCTAAAATAACAACTAATGCTATAATTAAACCTATCTGAACAAAAACAAATTTTTTGTTTTCAAGATCTGCTTTTGGTGATTTTTTAGCTTCCATAATTATCTTTTATATCTAAAAATTACCTGATTGAATAATCAGCTAAATTATTAATCTTTTTTATTTATTTAGTGTTTTTAGCATTTTTTTTTGAGTATATCAGATAATAAATTGAAATTCCCGCCAAACAACCAAAAATATTTGTAAAAAAAATCAAAAATATTTCCGTTTCTCCCAACAAAAATGCAAAACTGCATTATCTCTGTAATTGCTCCAAATATTATTCCAAAAAACAGCCGGACTGAAATTATTCCGGAATTTTTGATATTTATCCTTCAACTATTTCTTTATATTGTATTGCGTCAAGTAAATCGTTTATTTCATCAGGGTTACTGATTTTTATTTTGATTATCCATCCTTTTCCGTAAGGATCCTGATTAATAAGTTCCGGAGCAGCTTCGAGTTCTTCATTAAATTCGATTACTTTGCCACCTACCGGCATAAACATATCAGAAACTGTTTTAACAGCTTCGATAGTACCGAACGTTTCTTCTTTTTCAAGCTCTTCGCCTTCAGTTTCTACTTCAACAAAAACAATATCACCAAGTTCTTTCTGAGCAAAATCGGTAATTCCTACAGTTGCCTCATCACCATCAATCTTGATCCATTCGTGATCATTAGTAAATTTTAATTCTTCAGGAATATTCATAATTTAATTCTTTTAAAAAATTTTGTCAAAAGTAAATATATTTTGTTTCTATGTGAAATATTGTGAGGAATAAAATTTATTTTTGTAAAAAATAAAGAACAATATAAAACAAGAATCATGAAAAAGATAATGACAATTTTAATTATAACTTGTATTACAAGTAATTTATTTTCACAAGACTATTTCAAATTTCCGACTTCAAACGCATTATGGAATTATATAATAGTTGAAAGCATGACATATCCATATGAATGGACTGGAATTGATTCACTTGGACAAGAAATAACAATTGAAAATCATCAATATATCGAAATATATAGTGTGGGATTAGGAAACCCTTACGTTGTTGGAGCAATAAGAGAAGATACTATATTAAAAAAGATTTATTTTCATAATTTTATTAATGAAATAGTTCTGTATGATTTTGACGTAAATATTGGAGATACTGTTTTTTATGGTGAGCCATATAATTATTACAAAACTGTCGAAGATATTTACTCTGTGAATGTAAATGGTCAACAAAGGAAAATGATTTATTTAATAAATTCACTTTATTCACTTGTTGATTATTGGATTGAAGGTATAGGAAGTGTGTATCGATACGGATTATTTTATCCAATTATGCCAGATATTGTGTTGGATGGTTCAACTCCATACTTTGGCTGTTTTACACATGACTCAATATCATATATTAATGATAGTACTTGTTATGGCACTTGTCCTTGTACTGGCTGGTTAGTCAGTATCAATGAAGTAGAAGGCAAGGATTCCAGAATTAAGATATATCCTAATCCAACAAAAAACAATATAACCCTTGACTTAACTAGAAGAAAATCAGATTACAATTTACTAGAAATATACTCTTGCACAGGAAAATTATTATTGACAAAAAACATTAAATTAAAGGAAATCATCAACTTGAATGTAAGTTCTTTTTTTAAAGGAATATACTTATTAAAACTAACGGGAGAAAATACGGTTACAATGAAAAAATTTGTGAAAAAGAAATAATCTGCCTATTATAGTATCTCATATCACATGATTGTATTATAGTCATCAAGTCAAATGATAAGTAAATCTTAAATCTGAATTCTTAAATCTAAAATTGTTAGAACATGATTTTAAAAACAGATATCAACCAACTACTGATTAAGCATAAATTTAAGGCTGATACCGGCATTAGTTGTTGAATTTCTATATTGATTGGATACAAAAGGATCATTAATACCTTTATCAAAAAACAATCTTATCATAACTTTTTGATTCATCATATAATCAGCTGAGGTATTAATTGTAATGATTTTTTGTCCTGCTGATATTTGATTTTGATTTTCATCAATTTTTCTTAAAACAGTTTTATTACTTCTAATAGAAAAGTCAGCTCTTATATCAAGATCGCTTTTTTTGTTTTTACTACTTCCTCCCCCACTTAATGAAACAAAGGAAAATGAAACATTTTTAAATTTATATCCGAAACCAACCACAAATTCATAACTCGAGATTTCAGTAAGTTGGTTATTAATAAAGCTCATCGAAAGATTACGTGACTTTTTATATTCCACTTTTGTCATCATATTATTTTTCATGGTGACATCAATTCCTATCAGAGGGGCAAATTGTTCCATTATTGATACTGCACCAATATCATATTTGGGGATAAAATTACCATTGGCATAAGTTGCAACAGGGAAATTATCTTTATCTTTATAATCAACATAAGAAGAGAAAGAAGATATGCTATAAGCTGATCTGTAAATATGAGAAATAGATATTTTTCGGAATCGTTCTTTAAGATACGAGATATTTGTAAGACCTGTATAAATTATTCTCCAGTTTGGCAATGGTATTTTCGGGAAAAAATCCAATGCAACATTTTGAGCATCATTACCTGAATATGCAGATAAAAACGAGTGCAGAAGCACTTCCTGGGAATTTGGACCATAACCTACAGGGTACATATTTGCAGGATCTAAAGTATCCTTATAATAATTCCCATTCCAGTTAGGATTTTCTCTTGCCAGTCGTTCTGCAATTTCAATCCGGTTATTTTTAAAGTTTTCAAAATTAGTTGAAATATTATTTTCTCCATCGAAGGAAAATGCTGTTTTCCATGTTACGATCGAGCTACTGAAACTTCCGCCTTCCATAGGAGAAAAAGAATGGAAGTCGCCAATACTGTCAGC
>DAOVNY010000045.1 GCA_030630005.1 Bacteroidales bacterium
ATCATTGACATTAAAGATGAAGAATTAGCCTGGCGAGGCTTAGGCACAAAAATAGTTACCGGTTTTAGTAATGATGAAAAAGGAATAGCCATAGTTAATGAAAATGTTGCAAAAATTATGGCAAACTTTCCTCCTCCCGCAATACAGGGTAAATAAAGTTTGAGGATAATGACACAAAATTAAAAGCCTACGCTCAAATAGCACATTTGGTTTTTGCCGAAACAAACCACCAATAAAAACCAAAAGAGCTATTTCTTTGCCAACACACTCAAATTGATTTTTTTTAAATTTATAGAATTAACTTAATAAATGGATAACGAAACAAAATATACAGACTTGACATTTTTTACTAACGAGCCTAATAACACCATATTAGACAGATTTAAAGCTGTTTTAAAAACGGTGGAATTCTTTGATGTCATCGTAGGTTATTTTAGAGTTAGTGGCTTTCATCAACTATATAAATCATTTGATAAAATTGAAAAAATAAGGATACTTGTCGGGCTCAACTTAGACAAAAAAACTTTTCAAATAATTGAAACAAGTAGAATTGAAGGAAAACTTGACTTTGAAACCCACACAAAAACTAAAGAAATCGTTGGTGAAAAATTGATTAATGAAATAGAAAATAGTGAAGATTCGAAGGAAGTTGAAAATGGGGTTCGAAAATTCATTGAATATTTAAAATCCGGAAAAATCGAAATTAAAGCTCATCCGAGTCAAAGTTTACATGCTAAAGTTTACATAAGCCGTTACTTTAAAGATGACAGAGATTTTGGAAACGTTATCACAGGTTCGAGTAATTTTTCTGAATCTGGATTAATATCAAATTATGAGTTTAATGTTCAATTAAAAAATAGTTCAGACGTAAAATATGCACTTGATAAATTCGAGTTATTGTGGATAGAGGCTGTAGATATTTCTGATTACTTTGTTGATGTTATTCAAGATAAAACATATCTAAATGATAATATTAATCCTTATCAAATTTATTTAAAACTGCTTTACGAGTATTTCAAAACAGATTTAAGTCTTGACCCAAGTTTATTCTATAAAAATATACCTAAAGGTTTTATGAAACTTAAATATCAGGAACAAGCTGTAACAAATGCAAAAAAAATTCTTAATGAATACGGAGGAGTATTTCTTGCTGATGTTGTTGGTCTTGGGAAAACATACATGGCTGCTTTATTGGCAAATCAATTACCAGGAAGAAATTTAGTTATTGCATCCCCCGCCCTTTTAAATAGAGACAACCCAAACTCATGGCCAAATGTTTTTCATGATTTTGATATATCTGTCTACCCTGAATCAATAGGAAAACTTGAAAAAATCATTGAACGAGGAACAGACCGTTACGACAATGTTTTTATTGATGAAGCACATAAATTTCGAAATGAAAATAATGTAAGTTATGAAAATTTGTCTGCAATTTGTCGTGGAAAAAAGGTGATACTTGTTACAGCTACACCTCTTAATAATTCACCTTTGGATATACTTTCTCAAATAAAACTTTTTCAGAAAGGAAAAAACAGCACTATACCAGGAATTAAAAATCTTGAACACTTTTTTAATTCACTGCAAAAAAGATTAAAAAAGTTGGATAGAAAAGATGATTATGATGCCTATATGGAAATAGTTAAAGATAATGCTTTTCAAATAAGGGATAGTGTTCTTAAACATATAATGGTTAGGAGAACTCGTAAAGAAATTGAAACCTATTTTAAGGATGATTTGAAAAATCAAGGATTGAAATTTCCGGCTGTTTTTCCACCTGAACAAATATTTTACAAATTGGATAAAAACCTGAATACTGTTTTTATAGAAACGATTGCATTAATTACAGATAAAAAACAATTTAAGTACGCGCGATACACTCCTTTACTTTATTTGAAAGAGGAATTGACAGATTTTGAAAAAACCGGACAACGAAACATGGGCGGTTTTATGAAAATTCTTCTTATAAAAAGATTAGAGAGTAGTTTTTTCGCCTTTAAAAACACATTGCACAGGTTTATAAAATCGTATGAAGATTTTCTTTCTGCGTACAAGAAAGGACATGTTTATGTAAGTAAAAAACACTGGCAAAAAATCATTGATTATTTTCTATCTGAAAATTATGATGCTATTCAAAAATTAATTGATGATGAAAAAGCTGAAGAATTTAGTAAAAATGATTTTACTAAAAATCTTATTATAGATATTAAGTCTGACTTAAAAACTTTAAGAGCGATTGAAAATCTTTGGGAAAACATTGATTACGACCCCAAACTGGATAGTTTCATTGAAAAAATACACGAACAAAAAGTATTAAAGAAAAGTAAGCTGATCATCTTTTCTGAATCAAAAGAAACTGCTGATTACTTATCCGGAAATTTACAAACCAAATTAAATGAAAAGGTTTTTATTTTTCATGGAAGTTCATCAGAAGCAGACCTAAAAACAGTAATTTCTAATTTTGATGCAAAAGCAAGAATAAAAAAGGATGATTACAGGATTGTTGTTACAACAGAAGTTTTATCGGAAGGTGTCAATTTGCACCGTTCCAATGTGGTTATTAATTATGATATTCCATGGAATCCAACTCGAATGATCCAAAGGGTTGGGCGTATTAATAGGGTTGACACACCATTTAATAAAATCTATACCTATAATTTTTTCCCTACAGAAGAAGCAAATGATGTGATAAAACTTAAAGAAGCTGCTATTGCAAAAATCAATTATTTTATTGAGATGCTGGGCAATGATGCCAAATTACTTACTGATGGCGAAGAAATTAAATCATTTGAGCTTTTCAATAAACTTACTTCAAAAGAATTTATTCTCGGAGATGATGAAAGTGAAGAAAGCGAATTAAAATATCTAAGAGTAATTGAAGATATCCGGGATAATAATAAAGAGTTATTTTCACAAATAAAATTACTTCCTCGTAAAGCAAGAGTTGCAAGAAGAGTTTCAACAAATTATAATATTAACAACAACTCGCTTTTAACTTATTTCAGAAAGGGTAAATTGGAGAAGTTTTATTTATCAAATGATATCGAAAATGTTGAGCTTGATTTTTTAACTACTGCAAAACTATTTGAAGCTACGCCAAAAACACCGGGACATAAACTACCTGGAAATTTTCATGATTTCCTTGCAAAGAACAAATCAAAAATTGAAAATGATTTAAGCGATAAAGAAATTTTTGAGGAGACTACAAAACGAGGTGGCAGAGATAATGCAATTAGAATACATAAGATATTAAAATCTCGTGAAATGCGGCGTTATAACGGATTTACAGATATTGATGATGATTATTTAGAAAATGTCAGGAAACTATTAGACGAAGGAGCATTGCCAAAAACAGTAGCTAAAAGAATATTTTCAGAGATAAAACACGAATCAAACCCTATGAAAATACTTGCTGCTATTAAACGTAATTTGCCGGAACAGTTTTTTAATAATACTGTTACAGCAAAAGATGCATCAATGAGTAGTCCCAAAGAAGTGATTTTATCGGAATATTTAATCAAATGACAAATCAAGAAATATTAAATATTATTCATTCCGGAGAAGGAAGAAGAATTGAATTTAAAAAGAGTATAAATAAATTATCTGACAATTTATTTGAAACCGTATGCGCCTTTTTAAATACGGTAGGTGGTATTATTTTGTTAGGTGTTGCTGACGATGGCGAAATTATAGGCGTGGATAGCAATACCATTACTAAACTTAAAAAAGATATTTCAAACCAATCCAATAATCCACAAAAAATTGAGCCGGTTTTTATGCTGTCCGCTCTGGAATATATTATTGATGGAAAGCAAATTCTTGCAATTGAAGTGCCGGAAAGTTCCACTGTGCATAAAACAAACAATGAAATATATTTCAGAAATGAAGACGGCGATTATAAAGTTACCCGATTGGAGAAAATTGCTGAAATTGTAAACAGAAAGAAAAATTATTTCAGTGAGCAAACGGTATATCCTTATATAAGTTTTAACGATTTTGATTATCATTTGATTTTAAGAGCCAAAAGACTTATCAAAATAAATAATCCTGAGCATCACTGGCTTTCACTAAACGATAAAGAATTTCTATCTCGTGCCGGTTTTTACAAAAAATCAATTGAAGGAACCCAAGGTTATACTTTGGCTGCGGTTTTGTTTTTCGGTACCGATGAGTTGATTCATTCGATAATCCCTGCTTATAAGTTTGAAGCACTTGTTAGAAAATTTAATGTTGATCGTTATGATGACCGATTGACTGTTAGAACAAATCTTTTGGATGCCTATGATTTACTAATGGGATTTATTGAAAAACATATCAACGACCCTTTTTATCTTGAAGGCACAATGAGGATAAGTTTGCGCAGTAAAATTTTCAGGGAACTTGTTGCCAATATTATTGCTCATCGCGAATATTTGAATACGGCACCTGCTGTTATTACTATTTTTAATAATAAATTTGAATTTAAAAACCCAAACAATCCAAAACAATACGGAATTATTGATCCCAAACATTTTACACCTTATGCAAAAAATCCAACCATTAGTAAGTTTATGTTACAACTAGGACGGGTTGAAGAAGTAGGCTCCGGTATGAAAAACGTTTATAAATATTTGCCTGAATTTTCAAAAAACAGTAAAGCCGAATTTATTGATAATGATTTTTTTACTACTGTGATAAATTTGAAATCTGATGAAAAAACTACACAGAAAACTACACAGAAAACTACACAGAAAAGTACACAGAAAATCATAGAGTTAATATCAATTAATTCTTTTATTACCACAAATGAAATTGCTGATATACTTGGCTTTTCAAGAAGTGGTATAGCCAAAAATATTGCAACCTTAAAAAAAGAAGGTAAAATAAAACGAGTTGGACCCGATAAAGGAGGATACTGGCAAATAATTGAAAAATAAATAAGTTATTATGAAACTTTACGAAGCTAAAAATATTATTAAAGACGTTTTTGAAAGATCTTTTGATAAAGAAAAATATAGCTACTTTGTACATAATTTACTTAAGAATTTACATACTGCCGAATTTATAAGAACCGGTTACAATATCCCCAAAGCTTTTACCGGATTTATAAGTTTATACGAACGAATTGGGAAATATGAAGATGAAGAAGGCAACTTAATTGATGTTTTAATTGTAAAGTTGAACAGGGATCATTCCATTGATTTTGCACGTAGCACGCAACGAAATTTTGTACGTTGGTATTTGAATAGTAAAGACAAAGATGCTGCCCTGGTGGCTTTTCATACCGATAAATCTACTGAGTGGCGTTTTTCTTTTATTAAAATGCAGTACAGCCTCGAAAAGAAAAAGGACGAGTTGACTCCTGCCAAACGTTCTTCCTTTATGGTGGGCGAAAAAGGCAAAAGCCATACAGCACAGTGCCAACTTGTTAATTTACTGAAAAACGATTATGCTCCTTTTTTATCAGATATTGAAGAAGCTTTTAATATTGAAGCTGTTTCAGATGAGTTTTACGAAAAATACAAAACCCTTTTATTTAATCTGGTTGATGAGATGGATACTATTGTTAAAAATGATATCAAAATTAAAACCGAATTTGAGGGCAAGAATATCAGCATTCTTAATTTTTCCAAGAAACTTTTGGGGCAAATAGTTTTTTTATATTTCATACAAAAAAAAGGCTGGTTAGGACTTGATGAAAAACAAAAATACGGAGATGGCAATAAAAACTTTTTAAGAACACTATTCCAAAATGTAAAGCATGGAGAGAACTTTTTTAACGATTACCTTGAATTTCTTTTTTACGATGCACTGAGTAAAAAACGGGAAACTGATTATTACGAAAAGTTTAAAACCCGTATTCCTTTTCTGAATGGTGGATTGTTTGACCCTATTGAATTTTACGATTGGGAAAAAACCGATATTGTTATTCCAAACCGTTTATTCTCCGACAGAAAAGACAATGAAGAAGGCACCGGCATACTTGATGTTTTCGACCTTTATAATTTTACTGTAAAAGAGGACGAACCGCTTGATACGGAAGTAGCCATTGACCCCGAAATGCTCGGTAAAGTGTTTGAACGTATGCTTGAAGTTACCGAACGTAAAAGCAAAGGTGCATTTTATACTCCACGTGAGATAGTACATTATATGGCGCAAAGCAGTTTGTTGTATTATTTGCAATCTACGGTTGGTATTTCTATTAACGACTTAGAAAAATTTATACACTACGGAGAACATATCATTGATAAAGATATTGCCATTGAAGAAGGCAAATACAGCCAGACCAGCAACAAGCAACAGATACCCGAAAGCATCCGTAAAAATGCAGATAAAATTGACAAAGCACTGGAAAACATAAAAATTTGTGACCCGGCAGTTGGCTCCGGTGCATTTCCCGTTGGGGTTATGAATGAAATTGCAAAACTCCGTAAACTACTAACACCCTTCGTCATTGCGAGCGGAGAGAAGCAATCTTGTGAAGAACGCAATGCCTACCACTTTAAAGCCAATGCCATACAAAATTCAATTTACGGAGTTGATATTGATGCAAGTGCTGTTGAAATTGCAAAACTCCGCCTTTGGCTTTCTATGGTAGTTGACGAAAACCGTATTGATAATATTGAGCCTTTGCCAAATCTTGATTACAAAATTGTAAGAGGTAATTCTTTAATTAATATTCCATTTTCATCTGCCAGAAATCTTGATTTAGAAAAGGAAATAGAAAACCTGACAAAAAAGTATTATACAATTACCGACAAAAACAAAAAACAAGAACAAAAAGAAATTATTGACAGCAAAATACAAGAACTTTTAAAATCAGCCTCTGAATTTGCCGGATACGATATTGGTTTTGATTTTAAACTTTTTTTTCACGAAGTGTTTAATGAAAATGGCGGCTTTGATGTGGTTATTGGTAATCCACCTTATGTTGAGCACAAAAAACTAAAACATATTTCAGTCCAATTAAAACAAAATTACAAAGTATATTCGGGTTCTTCTGATTTAAGTGTGTATTTTTTTGAAGCAGGATTTAATATTTTAAAATATAGAACAGGATTTATTTCATTTATAAATACGAATAAATTTTTTAATACAGGATATGGAAAAGTTTTAAGAAAGTATTTATTAGAAAAACAAATAATTCAACTGATAAATTTTGAACAAGTTCCGATTTTTGAAAATGTACTTGTGTCAAGTGTTGTTTTTATAGCAAAAAATAATTTTGAAAGAGAGAGTGTTTTTTCCTTTTCTGAATTTCGAAAAGAAAAAAATTGGAGAGAGAACTTTTCTCTGAAAATTATAGATAGATTAATAAAGTTTGTTCAAAATAATTTTGATGAAAGAGAGTGGAATTTTCTTACGGGAATTGAATCATCAATTAAAGATAATATTGAAAATTCTGGGATTAAAATTAAAGATATAAAAACAATTGAAATTAAACGAGGTGTTACAACAGGATATGATCCAGCATTTATTATTGACAAGCACACAAAAACCGAGTTACAAACAGATATCATAAAGCCTTTGTTAAAAGGTGCTGATATAAAAAAATACTTCTATCAATTTAGTTTTAGATACTTAATAAATACTCATAATGGATTAAAAAACTCTTTAAGCCCTATTAATGTTTACGATGATTATCCTCCAATTTTTGATTACTTAACAGAAATAAACAAGAAAAGTAATGGAGCTGTGGAAAACAGAACAGATAAAGGGAAACATTGGACAAATCTAAGGAATTGTGCTTTTTTGGATTTATTTGAAAAAGATAAAATAATCTGGCCGCTCACTGCTGATAAATGGGGTTTTGCGTTAGATACCAAAAAGCATTATTTGACAAGTGGTGGTTTCTTTTTGGTTTCAACAGATATTTCATTAAAATATTTGTTATCTGTTTTAAATAGCAAACTTATGCAATACTATTTTGGTTTTATCGGGGTGATGACAGCAGGTGGTGCTTATACTTTGAAAAAAGCAACAATAGAAGAGTTCCCAATCAAAATAATTTCTTCTCAATCTCAAAATCTCTTTGAAATATTGGTGGATTATATTCTTTTCCTAAAACAGCAAACCAAAGACGAAATGAGTTTTTACTTTGAGCAACTCATTGACGGAATGGTGTATGAACTTTATTTTGAAAAAGAAATCAAACAAGCCGGTTGTGATGTTCTTAAATATTTAGATGACTTACCTGTTATTACTGAGGAAATGAAAGACTCTGAAAAATTACAGACTATTACTGCGGTTTTTGATAAACTTTACGATAAAACCTCTCCTGTTCGCAAAAACTTGTTTTTTATGGATAGTGTGGAGGAAGTTGCGATAATTAAAAAAGGACTTGAGAAATGAAAAGAATAAAAAAAATAGAAATAAATCATTTTAAAGGACTTTATGGGAAGCATGAAATTGATTTAACATATAAGGGTAAAAACCTAATGCTTTATGGCGAGAATGGAAGTGGCAAAAGTTCGATAGCAAAAGCAATAAGATTATTTTTTCAATCTTCGGTTGAAGATATTGACATTTCGGAATACGAAAATATTTTTATCCAGAATACCGAACAAAATACAGGCTTTATAAAACTAACGTTTGGTGATGCTGGAAATAAAAGGTCTAATCATCCTTTTTTTTAAATGAAGCAAATAATAGGCAAAATGAAGGCTTTATTACAATGGCAAATAAAATTAAAGGGTTTCTTGATTATAAAAGTCTATTAAAAACGCATTATCTTGATTCTGAAAAAGTAAATATTTTTGAATTACTCATCGAAGATTTATTAGCAGATTTTATAAACCCAAGAACAGAAAATACAATAGGTTCAGATTGGAAAGAATTAAAAAAGAATGTAAGAGACAAAAGAACCAGAAAATATAAAGCTTTGCTCAGAGAAGATGGCTCATTAGCCAAGTTCAATAGTGGAGTTCAAGAGTTATTGAATGATATTGAAGTTAAAGCAAATGAGATTATTGACTATTTCAAATACAATATTAAAATTAAGCTTCATTTTAATAATGTTACTATAGGAAGAAAAAAGGGGTTTGCCAATAAAACAATTTATTTGGATGTAGATTTTTTCGATAAAACAGATTTACCTGAGCATCACAATTTTCTAAATGAAGCAAGATTAACAGCAATATCTATTGCTATTTATTTGGGTGCTGTTTTGACTAATATTCCTGCAGATTATCAACTGCTTGTATTAGATGATGTGTTTATCGGTTTAGATACATCTAATCGTTTGCCATTTCTAAAAATATTAAATGACAAATTTTCAGATCATCAAATATTTATAACAACCTACGATAAATCATGGTATGAATTGGTAAAATCAGAAAACAAGCCCAATTGGGAATTCGCAGAATTATATATTAAAGAGGAACATCAAAATGGCTATGAAATACCCATATTACATAACAAAACAGATTTTATAGATAGGGCTGAATATTATCTAAATGACATAGTAGACTTAAAAGCATCTGCCTCATATATTCGAAGTGAATTTGAAAGATTAGTTAAGAACTTTTGTGATAAAAAGAAAATTGCTGTTAAGTATAATAAAAACCAAAGCAAAGTATCTTCTGAAGATTTCTGGTCAGTATCAAAAGCCCAAACATATACAGACGATAATGGCGACACTGTGAAATATATTACTGAAGAATTAAGAAATAATATTGAAACGCAGCGGACATTAGTTATGAACCCATTTATACATTATAACCTGAACAGACCAGAATTCAGGGCAGAGTTAGTCACAACAATAGATTTGGTAAAACAACTAAAAACAGCTTTAACTTAATCCAAAATCAACGATAAAAAATTGACTTGATGAAAAATAAAGTAACTATAAACGATAAAAGTGTTGATTCTGCTGGGCTTCCAAAAGATTATATGCACGCTATTGCAGAATTAATATGGAATGGATTCGATGCCGGTGCTTCTGAAATCAAAATTGATTTTGAAACAAATGAAGTAGATACACTTAATCAAATAAGAATTTCAGATAATGGTTATGGCATTGCTTTAAATAATTTAAGCGATACCTTTGGTGCATTCCTTGATTCGCAAAAAAAAGATTCCTTTCAGCGATCGTCATATATACACGGTAAACATGGAAAAGGAAGATTCGCATTCGCAGTATTTGCTGGCAAGGCAACATGGCATACTGTGATAACTAATAATGAAATATTGTTGGAGTACGAAATTGGTGTGTCTAAAAGCAAAAAAGAGGAATATGAAGTTTTAAATAAAAAAATATCAAAGGAAAAAAACACCGGAACGGTTATAGTTCTCAACGACTTGTTTAATGTTACAGCTTACTCTTTCACTTGTAAAGATTTTAAAGATTTTCTTGCTAAAGAGTTCGGATGGTTTCTTTTTCTTAATCGTAATAATGAATACTCAATTAAAATTAATGATGTAAATATAGAATACCAGTATATAATTTCTGATAATGAAACTATTGATATAGAACTTAAAGATGAGGATCAAAACACTTTCAAATTTTTAATTACTTACATCAGATGGAAAGAAACCATCGGAGATAAGTATTATTACTATTTCTTGAACGGAAGAAAAAGGGAGAGTGCCAAGCAGCTAACTTCATTTAACAATAATGCCATTGACTTTCATCATAGTGTGTATATTGAATCGGACTTTTTTAATAAATTTGTTTTAAGCTCCAATGAAAACAATCTGGAAGCCTTCAATAAAAATCAATCTAATCCTGTTTTTAAAACCTTAGTTGCTGAGTTGCATGGTATTCTTTCGAGTAAAGAAAAGAAGTTTATCAGAGAAAATGCCGCAAACAAGTTAATTGTGGATTATGAAGCATCAGGAGTTATTCCAAAATTCAATAATAATAGGTACGAACAGGAAAGAAGGAAGGATTTGGTTGATGTAGTTAAGGAACTTTATTGTGTTCAACCAAAAATATTTAAAGGGTTGAAAAAAGAGCAACAAAAAACATTTATAGGGTTCCTTAATTTACTGCTCGATACTGACGAAAGAGAACAAATCTTAGAAATAATTGAAGGTATAGCGAAGTTAACCAAAGAAGAAAGAACTGAATTATCCAATCTTTTAAAGAAGACCAGTTTTTCTAAGATAATACGGACGATTAAATTAATAGAAAACAGATACAAGGTGATTGATCTGCTTCGTGTTTTGGTATTTGATCTCAATAAATTTACAACCGAAAGAAAGCAACTTCAAATTGCAATACAGGAAAATTACTGGTTGTTTGGAGAACAATTTCATATTGTGTCAGCAGATGAAACTTTTGAGAAAGCTCTATCAAACTACCTTTATATTGTTGATGGTATAATGGAAAAAGCTAAAATAAAAAAATATGATAAGAATAGAAGGCCAGACATTTTTATTTGCAGAAAACGCACTATACCAGCTCCTGATGATAATGAGTATCAAATGGAAGAAAATATAATGGTGGAGCTAAAACGACCAACTGTTCCAATATCAAAAAAGGAGCTAAGGCAAATAGAGGATTATATGGAATTTATCATTAATGAGCAGCAATTTAATAGCCAATTAAGGCGATGGAAATTTTTCGCTGTAAGTAATAAAGTTGATGGTTTTATTAAGCAACAATACGAAGCATTTAAAGATAAAGGGAAAAAATTTCTCGTAAAGCAGGTATCTAATTATGAACTCTATGCAATGACGTGGGATGATGTTTTTACAAGTTTTGAGATTAAGCATAAATACATTTTGGATAAACTTGAATTTGACAGGAACGCTATTCAAGAAGAACTTAATCTGAAAGGAATTTCTTTAACTAAAGAATCTGCACAAAAAGTAGTTTCAAAAATTGTTCAAATAGCTATTAAATAATAAAATATTGCTTTTTTTGAATAGAATGTAGTTAAACTGGCATTTGGGATATTATGAGAAAACAAAGTCGTTTGAATTAACTTTTAAAAGGAAAATAATCAAATGTGTTTCCCTATGTGAAACATTTTACTTATTTTTGCGTTATAGTATATGAAAGTTCATTTAATAAAAAGGCAGTCAATAGAAGGGTATGTTAGAAGAAATTCCCAAAGTAAAGTACCGTTTGGAATATGGCTGTCAATTATTAAACGGGCTGAATGGAATGAACCCCAGAATATTATAAACACTTTTAATAGTGCTGATATATTAGCGAAAGATTCAAAAAGAGTGGTATTTAATATTGGAGGTAACAAATACCGGATGATATGTAAATACCATTTTGGAGAGGTCAGAGTTCATTTATTCGTAAAGTGGATAGGAACTCACGCAGCATATACAAAGCTGTGTAACGAAGGAAAGCAATATACTGTGAATATATATTAGATTGTAAAATTTAAAGATCGTAGAAATGAATTATTTAAAGTACACCATAATCAAAACCGGGAAGCAATACAATGAGTATTGCAATGCTCTTGAAGAACTTTTAGTTCAGGATAAAAATGCTTTGTCTGATGAAATAGAACTGCTTACCCTTTTAATTGAAAAATGGGATGCGGAACATAATTCATTTGATGATCTTAACCCTGTTGAGTTAATTAAGGCCTTGATGGAAGAAAACAAGCTGAAACCAAAAGACCTCATTGAAATTTTAGATTTGTCCAAAGGAACAGTTTCAAAAATATTGAACTATCATAAAGGGCTTTCTAAAGAAACCATTCGTAAGCTGTCCAATTATTTCAATGTTTCCCAGGAGGCTTTTAACCGTCCGTATAAACTGGTAAATGAAATGAACAGGCATTTTCGCAATGCAAGCCTAATGAACACAAAAAAAGACTTGGAAAACGCTGTTGTAGTTTAACATTAAGGACTATTTCAAGAAAATATTTTATTATTTTTATTCTTTGTTTTTAAGTTGTTTTCTTGCCTTCCATTTCATTATCAAGTCATAAGTTATTCTCGCAGTATTAATTAATATAGCAGGGTTATTGACAATATTTTTTACTATATCATTTTTAAAATCAAAACTTTCTATATTGTTTTTTACCTCAGAGAATAAGCTTTTAATTGTATCTTCTTTTAATGAAATTTCGATTTTGAGGCTAAGTTTTATATTTTTTATATCATCAAGATTTCTAATCATATTCATTGTTTCGTGGTATTATCTTTTTTATGGCTAAATTTATTTTCGGTATTAAAAATTGTTTTTGAGATTTTTTTAATTATAGGATTCAGGAATATTTTATTTCTGGCAAGATAGATAATAATACCGAGAATAAGATAAAACAATCCGGCAATAAGATATCCCTGAGCAAAAGAACCTGTCTCATGATTGTACCATGCCACAAATGCAAGAGACATAAAAAAAATGAAGAATAACAGGAATATTGTGATTATGATCACTGCTAAAATGCTTGAAAAAACCTTCAGAATTTTCTCATATAAAATAATCGTAAATAATTCGATTTTAAGATCAAAATAAGATTTGATATTTTCAAAAGTTTCGTTTAAATTTTTATATAATTTCTCTATGTCCATAATTTCCTAATTAAAATTTGTGTTAAA
>DAOVNY010000124.1 GCA_030630005.1 Bacteroidales bacterium
GGATTATCCGGTCCGGCAATAAAACCGATTGCCCTTAGAATGGTGTGGCAGGTTTCTAATGCAGTAAAAATTCCGGTTATCGGATTGGGTGGAATAATGAATTCCGGAGATGCAATAGAGTTTATTCTTGCCGGTGCGTCTGCTGTGCAAATTGGAACGGCAAACTTTATCGATCCACAAATTTCTGTTAAAATTATTGATGGAATTAATGATTATCTTAATGAAAATAATTTTGGTTCTGTAAAAGAAATTATTGGAAGGATGATGACTAAAACCTAAGCCATATAAACCGTAATAAAAAAACTGCCACAGATTACTCACGATATTATTTATTTTTAATGGTGTTCGTGATATCACTTCGTTAAGTTCACAGATTATAAAAAATTATTTTTTGTTTTAATCTGTGAATCTGTGGCAAATCATTAACAACCAAATAATATTAATTAGAAGTTTTATTTTTCTTTCAAAACTTCAATTTCACTTTTCAGGTCTGTATTTTCTTTTGTGAGTTTTTTATTTTCCTCACTTAGTTTGGAGTTTTCATTTTTCAAATCATTTATATCAGTCAGATAGCTAACGATTTTTTGATTTAATATCTCGAAATTATTTTCTTTTTGTGCCATAATTATCAATTTTAAGGATTTTATAAATTAATCTATTTATAGTAGATATATATCTTTTGCCCTGTTAAAATAAAATCAGGGTCTATTAAATCGTTATCGCAAGCAAGTTTGGGATACATATCTTCGTTACCGAAATATTTTTTTGCAATTATCGACAGAGTTTCATTTTCTCCAACAATATGAACTTTATTTTCGATTTTTTCAGTTTCTATGACCTTTGCTTGTATCTCACTGATTTTTTCATTTAGAGTAGAAATTTCGGAATTTTTCTGATCAATTTGAGTTGTCAGTTTATTGATTTCTGTATTTGCTTGCAATGTTTTATCTTCTGCAATTTTAACCTTATTGTTAAAAGACACATATATCAATATACATGCAACAAGAAAAATTGCTGAAAGAACAGCAAGAATAATCAGAAATAAATTCCCTTTTTTCTTACACTTTTTAATCTTTTCAATTGTTTGAAAGGCTTCAAGATCGGCACCACATTCGGGGCACTTTTTTGTTCCTTCCTTAATTTCACTGTAATTACATACTGGACATTTCATAGTTTTTGGTTTTGGTTAAACATATTTTTTTTCTTATGATACCTACTTCATATTTTTCACAACCATATCTACTTCATTTGCCATTCTTTGGTTATAGGTAAACGAGATATTCTGATAATTTATCAGGTCAACTATGGTTCCGATAAGGCATAAACCACCTGTAAAAAGATACAAAATCCCCATACCTATTTGTCCAACCATAAATCGTTGTACGCCGGCAACTATCACAAAACCAAGCAAAGTAGTTAATAAAATAACATTGGGATCTCTACGACGTGAGCGATAAATGTTTGCAAAGTTCTGTACTTGATTATCGTTATAATCTTTTGTTAAATTTTGAACGTAAGCCAGCTCTTGTCCGGTAAGTTCAGGCATAAATTGTAAAATGTGTGTCATGATTTTTTAGTATTTAGTTTATATTTAATTTCATTATTTTGTGTAAAAATTGTGTAAATTCTATGTGATAAAATTATTATTGCAACAACACCAAAAGGATGTGTGCTTATTGATTTGGCAAACTCTCCATGGAAAAAATATGAAATTGCATGTCCTACTCCGCATCCCGGACAATATTTGAATCCAAGATTATGGAAAATACAAAAGCTGTAATGTTGCTCTGTGTGATAAGTAAAAGCAAGTGAGAGAAGAGCAAATAACCAAATAAATCCTTCCAAATTTCGCAGGAAAAATTTTGTGACAGTTTTTAATTTAGATTTCAAAGCTCTGTTTTTTATAAAACTCGAACAAATATAATATACTTTGTTTTAATAAGCAAAAAAATTATGATCTTTGATGTTTATTTTATTTTTGGTTATTTATGGAAATTTTTAATAATAAAACTTCAAAATACTTTTTCCTCTTTATTTGTCTTAACATCATTGTTTTCACAATTATATTTATCACAAATATTGGGATTTATGAAAAGATAACAAATGAAGATTCATTAATTGAATATCTGAGTTTTGCAGCTCTTTTGTTTGCAGGTGTTTTGTTTTTTCTTGCGAGTTTCAAGAGTTTTAAAACCGGCAATGATCTGCTAAAAAACATTATCCTTCTATGTGTCGGAATAATTTTTATTCTCGGTGCGGGAGAAGAGATCAGTTGGGGGCAAAGGATCTTTAATTTCAGCACACCCGATGAGCTTATAAAATTTAATGAACAGGATGAGTTTAATTTACACAATATTGATAAGATATTTTTTGACAGACTTGTCGATCGTTTTACTATCCTATTTGTAATAATTGGTGCATTTTTTATACTTAAAGGAAAAACAAGATTTCTTAAAATTAAATTACCTGATATCTTCATTTTATATGCTTTCGCGATAACTCCTTTTTACCATCAATATAACAGTTTAGATCCCGACTTTTATCATTTGACTTACCTGCCGATTTTAATTTTGCTGATATGGTCAATAATAAAAACGAATAAAAACATTTTATTTTCTTCAATTGCCACAATTACAATTTCGTTATTACTGATGTTCTTTCATGTTAAATTCAATGATCTCTTTCCTGATTCCAACAACAGTGCAAACGAAATACGGGAATATCTTTTTTCATTAGCATGCCTGTTTTATGCATTTTTTGTTTATAAAGATGTATGGAAGAGTGAAGTCAGAAGTTTGAAATTTTAGAATTTGATAAAAATGAACAAAACAATTAAATTAATAACTGTAACATTAATTTTTATCACATTATTTTCATGTAATAATGTTGATGAAGAAAACGGAAAAAGCACAATTTCAGGAAATTTAATAATATTTCATGCAGGCAGTCTTTCTATACCGTTTAAACAAATTTCAAAAGAATTTGAAAAGAAATACCCGAATGTAAAAGTATTGTCAGAACCGGCAGGCAGTATAACTTGTGCACGTAAAATCGTTGACCTGAAACGCGAATGTGATATTATGGCTTCGGCTGATTATACTATCATCAATAAATTACTCATTCCGGATTATGCTAAATGGAACATTAAATTTGCAAGTAACGAAATGGTTATTGCCTTTACGGAGAAATCAAAATATCATGAAATAATAAATAAAAACAATTGGTTTAACATACTTTTAAAAGAAGATATTTACTACGGAAGATCCGATCCAAATTCTGACCCATGCGGTTATCGTTCGGTGCTGACAACAAAGCTGGCAGCAAATTATTATAATAATCCTGAGTTACCTGAAAAACTATTATCAAAAGACAATAATTTCATTAGACCCAAAGAAGTGGATTTGTTAAGCCTCCTTCAATCACACACATTAGATTATATTTTTATTTATCGTTCTGTTGCCGGACAGCACAAATTAAATTATGTTCTTCTTCCGGATTCCATTAACCTGAAAAAGCCCGAATTATCAGATCATTATTCAAGTGTTTCTGTGAAAATAAATGGGGGAAAACCCGGAGAATTTATAACTCAAAAAGGTGAGCCTATGATTTATGGCATCACTATTTTAAATAAAGCTCCAAATAAACCGGCAGCAAATGCTTTTATTGATTTTCTTCTGTCAAAAGATAAAGGAATGGCAATTATGGAAGAAAACGGGCAGCCATCAGTGATACCCTCATCTTCGGAAACCTACGACAATATTCCTGAAAAGTGGATGAAATTTGCAGAACCAGAAAGTAAATAGTATCTTGTTCAAAAGTCTAACTTTAGGCATTTTAGGCACTCAAAATTCAAGGCACTCGTTAGTTACACATTTTACATTTCAATTTAATTATATTTCCTACATTTGCCCTGAAAAAAATCATTAATCATAAAAAATAAATAATGAAAACAATATTTAAAATTTTTGCAGCAAGCTTAATGTTTGTATTTCTTTTTTCAACAATTGTTAATGCTCAGGAAAAAGACACAACAAATAAGGATGAAGGTTATAAATTTGAAGTTGTAAAAGAAAACCCTGCAACATCAGTAAAAAATCAATATCGTTCAGGCACATGCTGGAGCTTTTCGGGATTAGGTTTAATCGAAGCTGAATTATTGAGAATGGGAAAAGGCACATTCGACCTTTCCGAAATGTTTGTCGTAAGAAATGCTTACGCTGATAAAATCGCAAAATATGTTAGGTTTCATGGCAATCTGAACTTTGCCGGTGGTGGTGGATTCAGCGATGTCTTTAAAGTAATAAAAGACTACGGAATTGTTCCTGAAGAAGCATACAATGGAAAAGTAATCGGCGAAGAAAAACATATTCACGGCGAAATGGATGCTGTTTTTAAAGCTTTTGCTGATGCTGTTATCAAAAATAAAAATCGTAAACTCACACCTGTTTGGAAAAAAGGATTTGATGGAATGTTGGATGCATATCTTGGCGACTATCCGAAAACTTTTACCTACGAAGGAGTAGAATACACTCCAGAAAGTTTCAGGAAAATGCTTGGTATCAATGCTGATGATTATATAGAAATTACTTCATATTCTCACCATCCTTATTACGAAACTTTTGTAATGGAATTACCTGATAACTGGATGTTAAGCAAAACTTATAACGTACCATTGGATAAATTGATAGAAATTATAGACTACGCAATTGAAGAAGGTTACACAATGGCATGGGGTGCTGATGTTAGTGAAAAAGGATTTTCATGGAAAACAGGTGTTTCAATAGTCCCTGATGAAAAAACTACCGACCTTATCGGAACGGAAAAAGAAAAATGGGAAAAACTCACCGACAAAGAAAAAAAGAAAGCTCTTTTTAGTTTCGAAAACCCGGTAAAAGAAAAAGAGATAACTCAGGAAATGCGACAGGAAGGCTATGATAATTACACAACTACCGACGACCATGGAATGCTTATTACAGGAATTGCAAAAGATCAAAATGGCGGCAAATATTATTTCGTAAAAAATTCATGGGATGTTGGAGACCATATTTACAAAGGATATTTTTATGCTTCCGAAGCTTTTGTAAAATATAAAACTATGAACATTGTACTTCATAAAGATGCTGTTCCAAAGAAGATTAGAAAAAAACTCGGAATAAAATAGTATAATTTTGCACAAAAATATTTTTGTGAAAAGACCTCAATCCATAAATCTCATTTTTGCTTTCCTTGGCGGGTTGGTGCTTCTGTTTATTATTGCTCCCCTTGCCGGGATGTTTTTTTCGACAGGCACATCCGAACTTATCGAAACTGCCAACGAATCTGAAGTTAGAGAAAGTATTTGGCTTACAATATTCACAGCAATGGGAGCGACACTTGTTTTTGCAATTGCGGCTATTCCTTTTGCTTATTTGCTGGCGCGAAAAAAATTCCCGTTCAAGCGTTTGGTAACGGGCATCATCGACTTGCCAATAGTTATTCCTCATTCCGCCGCAGGAATTGCCATTCTTGGATTTATTTCAAGAGATTCTATTGTAGGAAAAGTCGGCTCTGAATTTGGATTGAACTTTGTCGGTAGCCCTGTCGGGATATCTGTTGCAATGGCTTTTGTAAGTATTCCATTTCTTATCAATGCTGCGAGAGACGGGTTTTTGGGAGTTCCAGTTAAACTCGAAAAAGCAGCATTAAATCTCGGAGCTTCTCCTTTTAAGGTGTTTTTCACAATTTCGCTTCCACTGGCTTGGCGAAATATTATTAGCGGACTAATACTTATGTTTGCCAGAGGGATGAGTGAATTTGGTGCTGTGGTAATTGTAGCCTATCATCCAATGGTTGCTCCTGTTTTAATTTGGGAACGCTTCGGGTCTTTCGGATTGCAATATGCTCGTCCGGTAGCTGTAATATTTATTATTGTAAGTTTAATATTTTTTGTTCTCCTTCGTCTTCTCTCAAAAGAAAAAAATAATGCTTGACCTACAAAAAATAACAAAAAAGCTTGATGGATTTTCGATCAGGGATATTTCCTTTAAAGTTGAAAAAGGCGATTACTATATTGTTTTGGGGCATTCGGGTGCTGGCAAAACTGTTTTACTTGAAATTATCGCAGGACTGATCATCCCCGATTCGGGAAAGGTGTTTTACAACGGGACAGACATTACATTTCAAAAAATTCAAAAACGTAAATTCGGTTTGGTTTTTCAGGATCTTGCAATTTTCCCTCATCTCTCCGTTAAGGAAAATATTGCATACCCTTTGAAAAATAAAAAAATATCAAAACAAAATATCAATAAAAAAGTTAAAGAACTTGCCGAAAATTTTGAGATCGCTCATCTTTTAAATCGTAAACCTGTAAATCTTTCAGGTGGCGAGCTTCAACGTGTTGCGTTAGCCCGCACACTCGCCCTCAACCCGGATATTCTTTTGCTCGACGAACCTCTTTCATCTCTTGATGTTCAACTTAAAAATGATCTAAGACGATTATTACGAAATCTTAACAAAAAAGGACAAACAATAATTCATGTTACTCATGATTATGAAGAAGCAATCTTGCTTTCCAATAAAATTGCAGTTTTTCATGCCGGTAAAATAATTCAAAGCGGATTGACAAATGATGTTTTTCATCATCCCGGATCAGAATTTGTTGCCCACTTTACCGGAATAAAAAATTATTTTCAAGTTACTCTCAAAGGACTTGAACAAAACGGATTGAAAACTGCTAAAATAAATGATATTGAAATAAAACTTCTTTCAACAGAAAAAAGCAAAGAAGGCTATATTATTATTCGTTGCGAAGATATTATTTTAAGTGATGAAATACAGAATTCGAGTGCTACCAACAACTTCAAAGGTATTATAACTGATATAAATCCCTCGAAATCAGGAATTGAAATTGTTATTGATATCGGAATACAGCTAACTGCAATTATAAGCAAAACCTCTCTTAAAAAACTAAACCTCAGTGAAGGAAAAAAAATATGTATATCTTTTAAAGCCTCAGCAGTTAGATTTATAGCGGGATAATTGAATTGGTTGTAATTAGTGTCTGTCCATAAAGTCGGTAAAAAACAAATTTTTTCCAACTTTTTATAAAATCAATTTTTTGAATTTATAAAAAATGTTTATTATTTAGTTTGAGACTAAATAATTTTTCA
>DAOVNY010000111.1 GCA_030630005.1 Bacteroidales bacterium
AATAATGCAAATTTTAGGTATTTCTACTTTTGCTAAAATGCCTATAAATGAACTATTTACAGACCAACAAATCAATCAAAATGTCAAAGAACAACTTAACTTATTTAGTGACAATGAATTATTAACGCATCAGTAATAATTGAACATCATTAATTAATGTATCACCGGTCATAAAATATTCATACGAATTATTATCCCAACTTGAATTGTTGCTAAGAAATAAAATTATCCATCTTGAACATTCTTTTGTAATAGGATTATATTCTTGGCCATTCGTATTGTATACCATAAAACTCAAGACAAAAAAGCATAATGTTTTAATAAATAACTTTTTCATACTATGAATATTATTATTAGGTCTGTTGTTATTTACACAAATTTAATAATGAATATCGAAAGATAATATAACTCACTGGTTTTATTTATTTCTACATTCAATATTCGGTGTTCGATATTCGATATTTTTATGCAATTCAAATAGCTTTTTGTTACAAAAACCGAATTATTAACGGCTAACCTTTATACAGAGTCTAATAAGCATCCTCGTCTCTTTTCTTCTTTGGCTTAGGAGGTTGAGCAATTGATTCTCTCATACTGGTATCGGCTTTAATATTTTTATATTTGTAATAATCCATTATACCAAGATTTCCTTCTCTAAATGCTTCAGAAATAGCTTTTGGTATTTCTGTTTCAGCCTGAATAACATTTGCTTTAGCTTCCTGAGCTTTAGCTTTCATTTCTTGCTCTAATGCAACAGCCATTGCGCGACGTTCCTCAGCTTTTGCCTGAGCGATATTTTTATCGGCATTAGCTTGATCCATTTGTAATATAGCACCAATGTTTTTCCCAATATCAATATCAGCAATATCAATTGAGAGTATTTCAAAAGCAGTTCCTGAGTCAAGTCCTTTATCAAGAACAACTCTTGAAATTGAATCAGGATTTTCGAGAACTGATTTATGAGAGTCGGATGAACCAATGGAAGAAACTACACCTTCTCCAACTCTTGCCAAAACTGTTTCTTCACCGGCACCACCAACAAGCTGACGGATATTTGCACGTACTGTCACTCTTGCTTTAGCTATCAATTGAATACCATCTTTTGCCACAGCAGTAACAGGAGGAGTATCAATAACTCTTGGATTTACCGACATTTGAACGGCTTCAAGTACATCACGTCCTGCAAGATCAATTGCAGTAGCAACTTTAAAATCCAATTCCATATTTGCTTTATCGGCAGAAATCAAAGCATTTACGACATCTCTAACATGCCCTCCGGCAAGGTAATGAGCTTCGAGTGCATCTCGTGATAAGGATAAACCTGCTTTTGTAGAAGAAATTAAATTCCTGACAATAACTTGTGGAGGAACTTTTCTCCATCGCATAAAAACAAGTTGGATAAGCGATATTCTCACTCCTGAAAGTAAAGCAGTAAACCATAAACCTACAGGAATAAAATAAAATATTATCCATAATCCGAATATTGAACCTATTCCTATTGCAATAATTAATAAAACATTTGCTTCCATAATATTATTTTTTTTGTTTTACATAAATTTTGTTAAAAACTATTTTTGTTATTATTATTTCGGTTCCCGGAACAATAAATTCGCTCTGGGTATGAACTTCGTAAAAATCTCCATTGATAAATGCCTTGCCGGCAGGACTTAATCTTGAGGTGGTCTTACCCGTATCCCCTACTTTAAGTTTATTTTCATCAATTATGTTGGTTTTTCCATCAATTTTTGAATTCAGCATCATTTTTTTCCACGTTTTTGAACGCAATGAAAACACCAAAGCGAGTATCGAAAGTAGTAAGGAAGATCCTAAAACAATATGTCCTGCCGTTGTCCCGTAGGTTACATACGATTGCCAAACACCGATAAGGATAATTATGAAGCCAAGTATTCCAAATACAGCAACACCGGGAATAACAAGAATTTCGAGAACGATAAATATCAATCCTATTAATATTAAAACTGCAATTACTGTCCAAGTCATTTTCGTATTTATTTTATTGAATATTAGATGTTAATTTTCGATTTATCATTTCTTTGTGCATGGGTTTTAATTCGCTTAAACTTCCTGATTTAACCGCACATTTACCTTTAAAATGTATAATTAAAGTGCATTGCTCGGCTTGCTCAGGATCATGACCACAAACATCAACTAAAGTATCAATTACAAAATCAAAAGTATTAAAATCATCATTATAAAGAACAAGAACTTTATTTGATGTTATTGCTTCTTTATTTTTTGTTATTTCCTTGAATTTTTCCTTATGCATGACTGATTACTATTTGAGGTTATAAAAGTAAAAAAAAATGTCTTCAAAATAACTTTTAGAGAAAAGAAAATTAATTTTACAAAATAATCTGTCACAGATTCACAGATAAAGAATCATTTTATGAAATTTGAGAATTTTATTAAAAAATTAAATACTGCATTGCAACAGGAACTTCCGGGATATGAAGCTCAGAGGTTGATGGAACCTTCTATAAGAAAACAGCAAATCGAAAAAATGAAAGCCGGTAATGATGCTATCGAATGCAGTGTGCTGATATTGCTCTACCCAAAGAATAATAAAATATTTACCGTTTTTATCAAACGACCAAAATATGATGGCGTACACAGCGAACAAATTGCTTTTCCCGGCGGACAGTATGAGAAAAATGACGGCTCACTTTTTATAACTGCATTAAGAGAATCAAAAGAGGAAATTGGAATTGATCCGCATGATGTTGAAATAATTGGAAACTTAAGTGATCTTTTTATTCCTCCAAGTAATTTTAATGTCTTGCCTGTGGTGGCTTATATGAATAAAACTCCTGTTTTTGATATTGATAAAAACGAGGTTGACAAAATCATTGAAATAAGCCTTGATGACCTTCTTGATAAAAATATTATCTGTAAAAAAGAAGTACTAACAAATGAAAATACCAAACTCAATGTTCCTTGTTATTTTTATGAAGAACATATTATCTGGGGTGCTACGGCAATGGTTATTAGTGAACTTGTTGAAGTTATTGCCTCCGGCGTAAAAATTTGAAATAATTTGAATATCGAATATCGAATAATGAATACCAATTAACGATTTACGAAGTAGCTGAAAATCTAAAATCGTTAATCGATATTCGATATTCAGGTCTAATTAAACCAAAACCCATTAGGTCCAATCCCTACATTAAAAGAATCGACTACTGCCCCATTCACTGAGTTAAATCTGTAAACCCATCCGTTTTGAACAAAGTCTTTTGCATCCGATGCATAAATTAATTCTGTTTTATTATCAAAACCCAATCCGTAAAACATTGTATTAACAGCAATTATCGGATTTAAATTTAGGTCTGTAGCTGTAATTTCAAACTCATAAATTCCATTTGGCATTGCATAATACAATTTGTCTTTTGATTTGTTGATAATAAGTTTCTCAGGATGCTCAGTGACTGAAGGAAAAGAAATATCTTTTAAAATCGAATGATCATCAGGATCAAGGCAAAAAAGATGACCTTCGGTATCACCAGCCTGTGGCCAGCCGTTCCAACCGTTTCCTGAGCAAATAATCCATAAATTTCCGTTTTTATCTTCACATATTCCGCTTGGTTTTGCTGCAAGTAAAATTGTTGCAGATACTGTATCTACTTCAGTATTAATAACCGAAATTGTGCTATCAACTGAATATCCTCCCAAGTTAAGTACGAAAACTTTATTGTCAAGCTTTAACATTCTTTCCGGTCCTGTTCCTGTTTGGATATTTTTGGTAACAGTATTGCTGTTCAGATCAACAACTGCAACGGTATTATCCATACAGCTTACATAAGCTTTTTCGGAAGTAACTCCCAAAAAATATCTTGGCATATCCAAATCTTCAATCACGCCAAGTGATAATAAGTTTTCAGCATCGGCAATTTCAACTTTATTTGCATTATTAACAACGATGTATGCTTTTTCTTCAAACACCTCCATCGACTGCACAATATTTCCAATTGGACGATCATTTACTTTCTCAAAAACATTGTTTTCAACAGTCAGACTATCTCTGTAAATTATACTTAAAGTGCCTGTACCAACCTGATAAGGACCTTCATTTGTTACAAAAACTCTATTGTCTGATAATACTGCCGGTGGTTCATCAGGATTCTTGTCACAGCTAAAAGTTAGTAATACAATTCCCGCAAATACAAATAATTTAATAAATTTTAAATTTTTCATTTTACTTTTTAATTTTATAGTTAATACTAATTAAGAATGATCTTCCCGGCATTTGCCGGTATTGAATTATCCGGTAATCACTATTCCAGATATTATTTATTTTGAGATTAATATTGATTATGTTTCTTTTGAAATTTATTTTTTTTCCAAATGAGAATTGTCCGATAGAAAATCCCTGAAGAAAATTTTCATTGTCTGATGAAACAAAGCGTTTGCCTGTGTATGTATGATTGTATATGATATTCCACGATTTATAAATTATACTTATGTTTGAAGAAAAATTATGTAATGGTGTATAAATAAGCTGCTTTTCATAAGTATTATCAGAGCCACTTAATTGTTTTTGATAAGTGGAACGGGAAAAAGTGTATGTTTCTAAAAAATTTATTTTTAAGTTCTTATAATTTATTTTAGTCTTTCCTTTGATTTCAATTCCGCGCGACCATACTTTTTGAATATTCTGAGGAGTCCATAAATTTGATCCGGCAAGAGGTTTCCATAATATCCAATTATCAACCATCGAATTATAAATCGTAAAACCAATTTCGGTTTTGTTTTCAAGGTATTTATTACCTGAAAACTTAAAAACAAGACTTGCTTCTTCATTCCAGCTTTGTTCGGGTTTTAAGTCTTCGTTACCTCCGGGTTGCCAAAATCTGTCGTTTAATGTTGGTGCTCTAAAATTTTGTGAAATATTTATTTTCCCTGAAATAAATTTCCAGATATTCCCTTCAAAACCAATCGAAGGAGAAACAGGTACTTTATAGCCTTCAATAAAATCTTGCCGGATATTAATATTTGAATTCCATTTTATTTTTGGAAATCTTTTTGAAAAGGCAAAAAATACTCCTGCTTGTTTTTGGCTTTTTATTCCTTCGTAAGCGTCAATATCTGCAATATCTGCTGTGAAGTTTATTCCGGTATTTATTTTAATATTTTTTCCAAAATATTTTTTCCAGTCAGCTTCGGCTATTATTGTTTGCGTGTTTAACTTCGAATCAATATTGGTTTCGGGAATATCATCAATATCCAAATAATGAAGAAAATCAGTAAAAAACGCAATGCCGGCTTTAAATTTTTGATTGGTTTTTATTTTCTCCCAATTTATTGAAGTTCGTAAAGATTCGTCAATTTGATAAGCATTACCCGGTTTACTGGTCATCGTTCCCGGTATTTCACGATTACTGAACTGATACCAAATACCTGCATTTATTGTTTGATCTTTCGATATTTTTCGACTCAGATTATGAATAAAGCTATATTGTTTTAATGCAGCATTTGTCTGAGTTTTGATTTCATCACCATATTTATAAGAAAAATCATTTTTTGAATTATGAAGTGAAAAAGCAGTTGAAGAAAACCATTTTTCGCTTGATGCAAGGACATTTCCGCCAAGGGAAATATTATCGAAACTACCATAAGACGAATTAATTCCAAGAGATAACTTTTTCTCAAAAACCGCCGGATTATTAAGATGAATACTTCCTCCAATCAGACCATTTCCGTACAGCGAACTTGCTCCACCATATTGTAATTCTATTGATCCGAAAAATGATGAAGGAATAAGTGAAAAGTCAGTCATCCCTATACTTGATGAATTTATTCTGAATCCATTCCAGAAAACACCTGTATGAACCGATGAAGTTCCTCGAAGCGAAATAGTGGCAAGACTGCCTTGTCCATAATTTTTAATAAAAACTGAAGTTACTGATGATAAAATATTTCCTAATGAAGATGATAATGAATTTGATAGAAATAGTGAATCTATTCTTTCAAGATTTAAGCCAACCGAAAAATCATTAATGCGTGAAGCATTGATTTTTACTTCGTTCAGTTGAAAAACAGAATCAGTAATATTTTCCTGAGAGAAAACAAGTTTTCCTGAAACAATTAATATTATCAATAATAATTTACGCATTTATACTGTATTTAAAAAATAAACAGTATCCAAAACGTAAGTAAAATAACTTTGATAAATTTTTTCTTGAAATTAAAATTTATCCAGACTTTTTACCCGAAAGCTTTGAATTAAAACAATAATTGGCAGGTCTTCTGACTTACTCGTTTTTTGAACGCCTTCCCATCCAAAATTAAATTCGTGACAGTGGCAAGAGGGTTTCAAAAACTTATTAAGAGCTTACAGCAGCGGGAACTGTTCAGGATTTACACCTGATTCCCTATTATGTCATATTTTCTTGATTAAAAATATAAACACCAAGTATTTGATAGCAAAAGTAGTAATTTTTTATAAAGAACTGTTATAAATTTCTTTTTTCTGGCTTTTAGGAGAAATCTTAAAAATAGAATGATGGAGTGATGAGTGTATCAAGAATCAAGGATCAAGGATCAAGGATCAAGGGTTGAAATTTTATTGAACTTTTCTGAAAAATACTTAGTTTATAGACTGACTCTATATGATCAAATTTTTGTAGCTTTGCTTTTCTTTATTATCCTAGATATAGACATATCTAATTATCATTAATTAGCAAGAAATGAGGAAAAAAATTATTAGCAGAAAATCAAAAAAACTATTAGATCGTTTGTTAGCGGAAAATCTGGAAATAGCTTATATTTTAAGGAAATCCACAGATGATCTGAAGGCAAAACACAGAATAAAAAAATTAGTAAAAGATTATTTTGTGGAAAATCCCATTTCCCTTGCTTTTTGTAAATATGAAAAAAGTAATCGGGAATCTTTTGAAAAGATTGAATGGAGAGATTATGCAGCTATAAGATTGTTCGATTACATTGATAATTCAGGTAAAAAAATTATTGACCTTAACCTAAGAGGTGAAGAAGTTGAAACAGACCCTGTTAAAGTATTATGGGAGGCTGTTAAAACCGATGGGCATGTAGATGCTGAAGAAGCTTTTTTTAAAGACATGTTACATCTTTTTCGTCAGTTTTCGGGAAAATCAAAAAGACATCTCCCAAATAAGAAAACAATAAAAAAATGGATGGACAGACATCCGTCAGGACTTGATCCCGAGATTATCAAAATCCGTAAAAAAAATAAAAAAAGAATACTTGGTATAATAATTAAAAGGATTGACTCGGGAAAAATAAAAAGTGCTTCATATAATTTTGATGAAGGCATGACCGATGATGAAAAATTTAAAAAAGCAAATGAATGGTGGAACGACAAAAATTTTCATTTAAAGTTTGCGGTACGTTCACCCGAACTACTTAATGAGATGTTATATTTTTCGCTTTCTAAAGAAATAATGCAAAGATTGCGAAAAGCAAAAGAAGCCGGTATCCCGTTTTTTGTAAATCCTTATTATCTTTCTTTGCTAAATGTTAAAGACCCTGATTTTGCAGTTGGTTCTGATCTTGCTATCAGAGATTATGTTTTATATAGTGAAAAACTGATAAAAGAATTTGGACATATTGTTGCCTGGGAAAAAGAAGATATTGTTGAAGCAGGTTTACCAAATGCTGCCGGATGGCTGCTTCCCGAAGGAAATAATATTCACAGGCGATATCCCGAAGTTTCTATACTTATTCCTGATACTATTGGTCGCGCCTGCGGTGGTTTATGTGTTTCTTGTCAGAGGATGTATGATTTTCAAAGTGGTAATTTGAATTTTAATCTTCAAAAACTAAAACCAAAAG
>DAOVNY010000183.1 GCA_030630005.1 Bacteroidales bacterium
CTTTTTTTAATGGATTCAACCATTTTTATTTTATGATTTTCGGCATATGGTAATTTCATTATACTGTGTTTTTAAATATTCGACAATTTTCATCTTAAACATATTTTAGATATGTTTAGGTTTACTTTTAATTATGATTTTTGATTAAAAATATTTATGGTGGGGGTATTGAACCATACTAAAAATCGTCTCTATTTTTAATATTCAAATAATTCCTCTTTTTTGTTATTTCAATTTCCATTTTTAAAAGGATTACAGACTTCAAAGATAAATATTATTTTTGATTTATGAAATTTTTTTAATTTTGCAAAAAAATATCATGAAAAGAATATTAATCTTATTGCTTTCGTTATCTGCACTTTCTGCAAGTGCCCAATTCAATAACTATTTTCATGATAAAACTTTACGTATAGATTATTTTCATTCGGGAAACGATACAACGGAATTTTATTCGTTTGAGGAAATTTTGATAGAACCATACTGGGGAGGATCAAAAGTAAATCTGATTGACACTTTTTTTTACGGGAAATATTTTTTTAAAGTTTTTGATGTTGCCACAGATACGCTGATCTATTCAAGAGGATATTCAACATTATTTGGCGAATGGCAAACTACAGCAGAAGCAAAAAAAACCTGGCGTACTTTATCCGAATCTGTTGTTATGCCATATCCAAAAAATAATGCAAGAATTGAATTTTACAGCAGAGATAAAAAGGGTGAATTTGTTAAAAAATTTGAATATAATTTTGACATAAATAATTATTTCATAAAACCCGAACGCAGATTAAAATATCCTTCATTTGAAGTTTTAGTAAATGGTGATGTAGCAAAAAAAGTTGATGTCGTAATTTTACCCGAAGGATATACAAAAGATGAAATGGGCTTATTTATTAAAGATTGTAAAGAATTTGCAAAGCATCTTTTTTCATTTTCTCCTTACAATAAAAACAAAGATAAATTCAACATCAGAGGTATTCTTGCACCATCCGAAGATTCGGGCAACGATATTCCTGCCGATAATATTTGGAAGAAAACTCTTTTAAACACTACTTTTTATACTTTCGACAGCGAACGTTATTGTATGACATTTGACAATAAAAGTGTAAGAGATATGGCGGCTAATGCTCCTTACGATCAAATCTATATTTTGGTAAACAATAAAAAATACGGGGGCGGAGCAATTTATAATTATTATTCGGTGAGTGTAAACAGTAACGTAAAGGCAGCAAAAATATTTGTTCATGAATTTGGACATGGATTTGCCGGATTGGCTGACGAATATTATAATTCTTCTGTTGCTTATAGCGAATTTTATCCACTTGATGTTGAACCATGGGAACCAAATATTACTACTTTGGTTGATTTTGATAGCAAATGGAAACATCTTCTGAAAAAGAAAATTCCCATTCCTACACCTCCAAAGAAAAAATATTTTGATGAACTTGGTGTATTCGAGGGTGGAGGCTATGTGGCAAAAGATGTATATCGTCCTTCATACGACTGCCTTATGAATTCGTTAAAAGGAAATAAATTTTGTGGTGCCTGTGAAGATGCAATTCAAAAAATGATCGATTTTTATTGTGAATAATCTTGTTAAAAAATCATTATTAAACTGGTTCTATTACGAATTTAATCATTTACGCATTTAATCATTTACGCATTTGATTATTTACGCATTTTCATTAAAATAACAGTAAAACCGTTAAAATTATTACAAATACTTGCTTTAAGCTTGCATTATATTTTATAATTTTGCAAGAAATTTTGAACCCCGCTAAAACACAGAAAAAATGATAACACATTTGAATGAATTAGTTGAAATAGCAAAACAAAAAAGGACTAGAAAAATAGCAGTTGCAGCTGCCGGCGATCAGGATATTCTTGAAGCAATAGAAAATGCCAGTAAAGAAGGTATTGTTGAACCAATATTAGTCGGAGAAAAATTAAAGATTCAAGAAATAGCAAAAAAAATAAAGTTTGATATTTCCGGAATTCGTCTTATTGATGAAGAAGATAAATTTATAGCATCACAAAAAGCAGTAAAACTTGTAAAAGACGGAGAAGCAGAAATCCTTATGAAAGGATTGCTAAGCACAGGCATGCTTTTAAAAGCTGTTTTAAATAAAGAAGTAGGATTACGAAAAGGAGCTACACTCAGTCATGTGGCACTCTTTGAAACTCCTTTTTATCACAAATTACTTGGAGTTACCGATGCAGCTATGAATGTTGACCCTGATCTTGAAAATAAGATCGCCATCATAAAAAATGCAGTTGAAGTTTTCCACAGACTCAAAAATCCTAATCCTAAGGTTGCAATAGTTGGTTCTGTAGAAACCATAAATCCAAGAATGGAAGCAACTATGCACGCCGCAACAATCTCTATGATGAACTACAGAAAACAAATCAAAGGATGTATCATTGACGGTCCTCTTGCAATCGACAATGCTGTTTCTAAAAAATCCTCTGAATTAAAAGGAATTACAAGTGACGTTGCCGGCGATGTTGACATAATTTTAGCACCAAATATTGATGGAGCAAATATACTTTATAAATCATTAAACTTTTTGGGGGGAGCAACATGTGCAGCTATTGTCATGGGTGCAACAGTTCCAATAGTTCTTACTTCAAGAGCCGACTCCGAAAAAAGTAAGTTTTTGTCAATAGCACTAGCTGCCGCAATTAGTTAGAGTAAAAACATCTAAATGGAAATAGTTCACATTTTAGCAATTAATCCCGGATCAACATCAACTAAGATCGCTGTGTTTCAAAATAAAGAACCAATCTTTATTAAAAACATAAAACACAGTGCCGAAGATCTGGGAAAATTCGAAAAGATAAGCGATCAATTTCAATTCAGAAAAAAAGTAATCATTAACGAACTTAATACAGCAGGCGTTTCCGAAAATCATGTTCGGGCTGTTGTTGGGCGTGGTGGATTGGTTAAACCCATTGAATCCGGCACTTATCTCGTTAACGAAAAAATGATTCGTGATCTCAAAAACAGTCCGATTGGAGAACATGCAAGTAACCTTGGCGGATTGATTGCTGATGACATTGCTAAATCCTTACCCAACGCTAAAGCATATATTTCCAATCCTGTTGTTGTTGACGAACTTTGTGATCTGGCACGTATTTCAGGACACCCGTTATTTCAACGGAAATCTATCTTTCACGCTCTGAATCAAAAAGCTGTAGCACGACAACATGCCAAATCCATAATGAAAAAATACGAAGACCTTAATCTTATTGTAGTTCATTTGGGTGGAGGTATTACCATTGGTGCACATAAGAAAGGAAGAGTTATCGATGTAAATCAGGGTTTAAATGGTGAAGGACCTTTTTCGCCCGAAAGAAGCGGAACCTTACCTGTTGGCGACCTTGTTAAAATGTGCTTTAGCGGAAAATACACCGAGAAAAAAATTAAAAAAATGATTACCGGTAAAGGCGGTCTGGTTGCCTTCGTAGGCACAAATAATGCTTATGAAGTAGAGCAAAGAATTGTAAAAGGTGATAAGAAAGCCGAACTATATTATGAAGCCATGGCATACCAGGTTTCAAAAAGTATTGGTGCGGCTGTTGCAGTTCTTAAAGGTGATGTTGACGGAATTTTGATTACAGGTGGAATAGCTCACGATAAATGGTTTGTAAATAAAATGATCGAAAGAATCTACAAATTTGGTCCTGTCCACGTTTATCCCGGCGAAGACGAAATGCAAGCTCTTGCAATGAATGCTTATATGGTACTTAAAGGCGAGATACAAGCTAAGGTGTATAAATAGTGGCAGTCCATAAAGTAAATATTAATTGATTTAAGAATAAGAATAATGAACACCGACGACTGAAAGGAGTCCGTATGGATTAACGATTTGCGAAGTAACTAAAAATCTGAAATCGAAAATCGTTAATCATTATTCGATATTAAGATTATTTTTTTATTATCTGATGGTTTTTAGATAAAACTATTTGAACTTTGATTTTCTTTGTCTATTTTCGTACTTCATTCCGAATCAGTTAAACTAAATCGTAACAACATGCAAAATATCAATTATTTTCTAAAGCATTTTTAATACATTTGACGGCAAAATTGAATTAAATAGTCGAACCTGAAAAACAATTTAATTGCAGTGATATCAACATAAAGACGTTGATAACTGGTTAAAAATACATGAATAATATTGCAAGATATTTTGTTTTTTTATCAAAAACCTTGCAAAAGATGATAGGAAAAACAGATAAAACACCGCAGTTAAATATTTTTAAAATTCCATTAAACCAATTCATAAATCTTAATCAAAAACTTTGTTTATTATCAAAGAAGATTGACTGGGATAAAATTGAGAAAGATTTTAGTCATTATTACTGTGTTGATAATGGAAGACCATCAATTCCCATTAGAAAGATAGTTGGTGTGATTTTACTAAAACGAATTTATAACCATAGTGATAAAAGCGTAGTAGAAATATGGAAAGAAAATCCATATTGGCAATATTTCTGCGGAGAAACAAATTTTCAACACGAACAGCCATTTGATCCAACAGAGTTAATTAAATTCAGGAAACGTATAGGAGAATCAGGAGCAGAGAAAATACTCAGTTTATCCATAAATCTATTTGAAAAAAAAGAAATAGAAGAAAAAGAAGTATTAATTGATACAACTGTTCAAGAAAAAAATATCACTTTTCCAACTGACACCAAATTACAAAAGAAGATTATTGAAAAATGCAGAAGAATAGCAGATAATGAGGGTATTATACTCCGGCAAAGTTATAATAGAATATTAAAGC
>DAOVNY010000190.1 GCA_030630005.1 Bacteroidales bacterium
ACACTTTATTCTCATATTCACGAATTTAAAGTAAAAAGAGGACAAAAAGTAAAAAGAGGTCAACTAATAGCTACTATTGGAAATACCGGAAAATCTACCGCTCCTCACTTACATTATGAGGTTCAAAAAGATCGTAAAACTATAGATCCAATACATTATTTCTTTAATGATCTTACACCCGAAGAATACGAAAAAATGCTGGAGCTTTCAATATTACCATCTCAATCAATGGATTAATAAGGTGCTACTAAAAATTTAATGGACTATTGACAAATGCGAAAATGATTGAATGCTAAAATGAAAATAATTTGCAAAATGAAAAAATATAATATTGAAATTTTAAGCTATTTATTATCAAAGATTTAATTTTCATGATATATTTAAGCATTTAAGCATTATAGCATTTTATCATTATAAATAAATTTATTAGTAGAACCATAAAATAATAATTTACCATTAAAATAACAGTAGAACCTTTAAATATAAATTGATACAATTTGAAAACACTAAATTTAACAGAGATACGAGATATTTTACAAACTCCTAAGAAAATTGCTATTTCCACCCATGTAAACCCTGATGGTGATGCTATTGGTTCTTCACTTGCAATGTATAATTATCTTATAAAAAAGGGTCATACGGTAAGTATAATAGTTCCTAATAATTTCCCCGATTTCTTATCATGGCTCCCTGATAGCGAGGGCATATTTGTTATTAAGGATCAATATGATAAATGCAATGACTTGATAAAGGATGCTGATATAATCTTTAGTATCGACTATAATTCGCCGGAAAGAGTTAAGGAAATTAAAAATTCAATAATTAATTCCAATGCAATTAAAATTCTTATCGACCATCACCCTGATCCTGATGTAAAGCAATTTAATTTTGTTTATTCTTCGGTTTTAACTTCATCTGCTTCGGAACTTGTTTATGATTTGATATGTAAATTGGGAGACAAAAATCTTATTGACCTTAAAATAGCTGAATGTATTTATACCGGTATTGTTACCGATACGGGCTCTTTTAGCTATTTGTGTAATAACGAAAAAACATACAATACTGTAGGCGACCTTATTAAATTAGGTGTTGATGGTGAAAATATTCATAGATTAATTTATGATACTTTTTCGGAAGATCGTATCAGATTATTGGGATATTGTTTGAGTGAAAAACTTAGGATTATTGATAAATATGCAACTGCCTATATTTATTTATCGGCAGCTGATTTAAAAAAATTCAACTACAAAATTGGAGATACTGAGAATGTTGTGAATTATCCTCTTTCGATGAAAGGAATTGTTATGTCGGCTTTGTTTATTGAAAGAAAGGATGTTATAAGAATATCGTTGAGATCAAAAGGTGATTTTCGTGTAAATGAAATTGCTGAAAAATATTTTGAAGGTGGTGGGCATAAAAATGCTTCAGGCGGTGATTCTTATTTATCACTTGAAGATACCATTATTAAATTCGAAAAGTTATTACCAAAATATAAAAGTGAATTATTAAGATAAAGAAGAATTTATTTTACATTTGCACCTTGCTTTTGGATTAGCAGGTGATTATAGTAAAATACCTCCAAAAGCTACATTAATATATGATGTAGAATTAATAGGAATTAACAATAAATCAATAAATTAATTTAAAAACAAAAAATAACGAAAGGAAAAAAATGAAAAAAATTATTCTTAATGTACTAATTCTTGTACTAATTGCTGTAAGTTTTATTGCTTGCCAGTCAGAATTTCCTGGCTTCAAGAAAACTAAAACAGGTTTGTATTATAAATTTCATAATTCAAATGACACCACAGGGAAACCTGTTGAAGGGGATATACTTACCTTAACAATGTCTTATGGTCCAAAAGACTCGGTATTATTCTCAACCGATAAAATTAATGCACCGGCTATAATTCCGATGCGAGCACCTGCTTTTCAAGGTGGTCTTTTTGAGGGACTTGCTATGATGTCTGTTGGTGATAGTGTAACTTTTATTATCAGTGCTGATTCATTTTTTTTAAAATTAGCACGTGCACCTCAATTACCTGATTTTATTGACAGTAACAGTTATTTATATTTCGATGTAAAATTACTTACTTTACAAACAGAAGTAGAATATCAAAAAGAACAATTAGGAAGAACAGATTCTTTGAGAAAACAAGAACCAATACTTTTGAATAATTATCTTAAAGAAAATAATATTACTATAGAGCCTACTGAAGGTGTTTATTGTATTGAAACTAAAAAAGGATCAGGTAAAAAGATTAAAGAAACTGATTTTGTCAAACTTCATTTTTCAATTACTTTACTTGATGAAAAACCAATATACTCTACTTATGACAGAAATAGACCAATGGAATTTGAATTTGGGAAAAAGTGGGATACTGATGGAGTGAACATCGGCATTAAAAATTTAAGAAAAGGCGGGAAAGCAAAAATAATCGTACCATCTGAACTTGGGTTTGGCAAAAAGGGAAAAGGTAATATAATACCTCCTTATTCTACATTAATTTATAATGTTGAGTTAGTTGACATTACATCTAAAGCCGAACATGATAAACAACAAGCTTTACTCAAAAAGCAAGAGGAACAAAAAAAAGCTCAGGAAAAAGCTATTAATAAAATTTCAGAAAAAGGAAAAATAGAAAAATATCTGAGCGAAAAAAATATTACCGTTCAACCAACCGAAAGTGGTTTATTTTACATTAAAACTGAAGCTGGAACAGGAGCACAAGCCGAAGTTGGCAAAAAAGCAAAAGTACATTACACTTTATATTATCTTGACGGAAAAAAATTACAATCATCGAAAGATGCCAACCGTCCATTTGAATTTACTCTTGGAAAAGGCGAAGTAATTCCGGCATGGGACGAAGGTATTGCATTAATGAAAGAAGGTGGGAAAGCAACATTAATAGCTCCTTCAAAAATTGCTTATGGCGAAAACGGAAAAGGAAAAGATATTCCGCCATATACTCCGCTCTTATTCGAAGTAGAATTGCTTGAACTAAAATAATAAAACCAAAACTTATGAGAAAACATTTATTAATTGCATTGGTAGTTCTAATACCAATGGTATCTTTTGCACAGGATAAAAAGTTCGGCATTGAATTTCACGGATTTGTTAAAAACGACATCTTTTGGGATTCAAGACAATCTGTTGCTGTTCGTGAAGGACATTTTTACCTTTATCCGAAAAATGAAAGTCTTGACATTAATGGAAATGACATTAACGCAACACCATCCTTTAACATTCTTTCAATACAAACAAGATTAAAAGGTGTAATCACAGGACCTGATGCTTTCGGAGCAAAAACTTCAGCTATTATTGAAGGTGCTTTTTTCGGTCATACAAATGCAGATATCAATGGTTTTAGATTGCGACATGCATTAGTAAAACTTAACTGGACAAATACTGAACTTCTCGTTGGACAATACTGGCATTCGATGTTTATTACCGAATGTTTTCCGGGAACAGTTTCTTTTAACACAGGTGCTCCGTTCCAGCCATTTACACGAAATCCTCAAATTCGCCTAACTCAAAAAATGGGTGACCTAAAAATCAAAATTGCAGCAATATCGCAAAGAGATTTTGTAAGTACAGGTCCTGATGGCGCGAGTTCACTGTATCTCAGAAATTCAGTTTTGCCTGAAATGAACATGACAGTGCAATACAATAAAAAGAATACAAACGGAAATGAATTTCTTATTGGTGCCGGTGTTGATTATAAAATATTGACCCCAAGACTTATGACAGACAGTGTGTATTCAACTAACGAAACAGTTAACAGTCTTTCAACAATGGCATTTTTAAAAATAAAAATTCCTGCTCTTACTATTAAAATGGAAGGTATTTACGGACAAGACATGTATAATATGACTATGATAGGTGGATACGCGGTTACAAATATTACTGATCCGTTAAAAAATTACCTTGAATATACTCCACTTTCAACACTTTCTTTTTGGACTGACATTCATACAAATGGCAAGAAAGTTCAAGCCGGACTATTTGCAGGATACAGCCAAAACCTTGGTTGCGGCGAAGATATTGTTGGTGACAGATATGTAAGAGGTAGCGATATTGATTATGTTTATCGTATTTCTCCAAGAATAATTTTCAACTCAGGTAAAATGAGATTTGCAGGTGAAGTTGAATATACAACTGCTGCTTATGGTGCACCCGACACTGACGGAACAGTTATTAATTCAAAAGAAGTTTCAAATCTTAGATTCCTGATCGGAGTTTATTATTTCTTTTAATAGAAAATTGGAGAATTGATAATAGTGGCGGAAATTATTGCAATAGGTTGCTATTAAGTTTTGAGTTTTGAGTTTCGGGTTTTTAAACTTCAAACCTGAAACCCGAAACCCAAAACTATTCTATCACTTTATCAACAATTGATAAAACGTCTATTTCAAGTTGTTTCGCTTTCCTCTCAATTTCTTCACCTTTTGCAAAAAGATCATTAAC
>DAOVNY010000090.1 GCA_030630005.1 Bacteroidales bacterium
ATAAAAATAATCTTAATAAAATGTAATTGCAAAATATTTTAGTGAAAATGATTTTGCTCCTTATTCCCTCAACCGGAATTTCTTTATTTTAAAATACTCGATTGGGCGTAGGTTATTTATAATTGATGCTCTTTAAATATTCATTTGCTGTCATAACAGGAATTTGAGATTTTTTGAAATCTTTTTCATTTCTTGTTATTAAAATTTTACAGTCTGACTTTAAAGCACTAAAATATTGCAACGAATCTTCAAAATCCGAAAAGTTAGAGTTTAGTCCTTTTTCAATGATTAATTCATCCAAATCACATATTTCCGAGATAACTTTAAATTTTCTTAATTTATCTTTAGCTTTCTCAGTATTTTCAAATTTAGTTAAGAAATAACTTACTGTGGCATAAGATAATGCAGACACTATCATTGTAATTTTTCTATTATCAGCTAAGGTTGCAATTTTTGCAATTGAATTATAAAATGGCTCTCGCTCTCCTAATAAATCCAGCATAATATTGGTGTCGATAAATAGCTTCGTTTTCATTTATACTTCTCTGTTAAGTAGCTTGAATATTCCGTTTTATAATCTAAATCTGCAGGAATTTTAACTCCTGTGGACATACTTTTTACAAATGGAGAAATTTGCAAATCCTTATTGTCTCCTGAATCTTTTTGAATTACTAAGGATTTAAGATATGATTCTATTATTCTTGATAGACTCCTTTTGTGTGATGAAGCGTATTCTTTTGCTTGTTCAATCACATACTTATCTAATTTTAACGTTAATTTTGTATCCATGATAAATAAATTTTATACGTACAAAAATAAGTAATTAATCCGTACTTTTCAAGTTTTTCGGTATTTTTTTTTACTTACGTCCAATATTTTTCTAAATATTTATAATTTATTTCCATATATCGTGATTTCAAAAGGATTTTTTAACCGATAACCAAAAACCCGACAACTGATAACTAAAAGCAAAAAAAGTCAACGTTATTTTTTCTTCTTCAATTTTTTACTTGTTGTTTCAATTTGTTTTATAAAATCTTTTTCAACAGCAGATAGCTCATTTTTGATTTGTTTCTTGTATTTATTATATTCACTATGTGCTTTGTCCAATGCACTTTGATGACTTATATTGCCTGCATGTGAAAGTATATTGTTGCCTGTCATGCTTAAGAATTCATCCAGTTGAGCAATCCAATCTTTCATATACATAAGGTTTTGGTTCAGAGCTTGTAACTCTGCAATTTCCAGATAAGCTGTAACAATCCTGTTGAGGATATTTAATTCCTTTTCGTTCAAATAATTTTTAGCTATCTCTGCTTCCTGTTTCGTTGGTTTTGAACCTTTGAAATTAGAAAGACCCAAATTCTGTTTTGTAGCATCTACTCTTTGGTAAATTATTTCAGCAGCGGTATTATTATGTGCTGCCCAATGCATTTTGTTTTGAACTGTCTTGAAAAACAGTTGTGATGTTTCAATATTGGGATTGTAATCTACACTGGTGGCATAAATGTCTAACACCTTTCGCCAAAACACTTTTTCCGATGAACGAATATCTCTTATGCGTGCCAGTAATTCTTCAAAATAATTACCACCACCTGCTTCTTTTAAAAGTTCATCATTCATGGTGAAACCTTTGATAATATACTCATGTAAGCGTGCTGTAGCCCACTGCCTAAACTTAGTTCCCTGGATGCTTTTTACACGATAGCCAACCGAGATAATGACATCAAGATTATAATAATTGGTTGGTTTGGTAGAAAAATCGGAATTTCCGATTTTTCTTATAGAGCTTTCTTTTTCGAGTTCTTGTTCTTTGTAGATATTTAAAATATGTTCGTTAATGGTAGAGCGTGATTTTTGAAATAAGTCACTCATTTGGTCAATATTGATCCAAACAGTTTTGTCTTCTAAACGGGTTTGGATTTTTGTTTGACCGTCTTCGGTTTGGTAAATAATTATTTGAGAATCCACTTTCATTAAACTTCTGTTTTAAATAATTTGTATTGATTTTTTTCTACTTTTTCAAAATATTAATATAATAACCAACAACTGATAACATCACTTTTTCCTCAACCAAAATCTCTTAATCTTAAACAATCTTTTTTTCCATTCGTAATCTCTTGAATATTGCATAAGATCGTCGGCACTTTTTAAGAAAGTAATGAGTGATAGATCATTTTTAAAGGTATTAATCCTTTCGTTTAAGTGATCGAAAAGTTTGTCTTTTAACTGATTGGTTTCTGTTATCTTTTTTTCGATCTTATTTATTTGATAATTGATCAGGTCAATGATATCAAGTTTATCATAGTTTTTTTCTTTGTCTAAATTATTAAATGTAAATGTAAGATAGTTAATACATTCAATAGTTGCAGAATTGATTTCTTCAATTTTATCAGGAAGTTCGTTATATGATTTTTCGAGATTATCGATAAGTTCGCTTTGAGTGATGTAATCAACTAATCGGGCAACATTAATTTTATCAACTTCTTTTTCCTGAAATTGAATTTCGGGAAAATTATTCAGATTATCATCTTTCAATATCTCTATACTTTTGGGGAATATAGCTGCGGTGGATTTTACTTTACGTGATGTTGATTCAAAGATATCTTTAAAGAAACCGGTTATTTTTTCAATAAAAAAGTCATGATCTTTATATTTAAATTCAAGGGATTTATCTTCTTTTAATTCCTTTGCCAGATTTTTTAAATATATAATAAGATCATTCTGTTCTTTATAAACCGTCGAATTTATTTTTTGTTCAATTTCGCGGTAAATATTGATAAGAACTATTCTGATCTTCAATAAATATAAATTTAATAATTGCTCAAGTATCAGGCTGTTGTTTAATAAGTTTTGATCTGTTTTCCATTGAAGCGGATATTCCGAAAGCGTTTTTCGTATCTTTAATGCTTTGTTTGAAGAATCCTTTTTTATCCTTTTATTTATTAAAAGATCGTCAAGGTCGTTGCAAATATTCTGAATGCTTAAATCTGTGTCGGTTTTCATTTTTTCAAAAACCGATTTAAAAGAATTTGAGTTAGAATTACCGATTTGTTTTATTTTTCCTGAAAGATTTTCTTGTTCTTTATTAATATCTTCAATTGTAAGTTTTTCCGTACCGGCTTTTTTCTCCAGAACAGCAAAACTGTCGTTAATGCTTTGATTTAATTTTTGAAATTTGATTATCATCTCCATGCTTATCAAACCGGTTTCGCTTGTAATATCGTAAAGCATTACAGTTAGATCGCCCGGAAAATATGACCTGATCAACTTATTATATTTAATTGATAATGTTGGTGGTTTACGTTTCCTTTTTAATTTTCTGAGATTTTTCTTTTTAAATCTTTGCAGTTTTTTATTATCGGATTCATTATAAATAAGATCCTTTTCTTTAAGGTTAAAAACAATTTCTTTAGGAAGTGTGTTTAAATGATATTCTATATTTCTAAAATATCTGTCATAACCTTTTGCAAGCAATTCATACTGTTTTAGAGTTATCACACTTTGGTATCTTTCAAATAATTTTCTGAGTTGTATCAGCAGGTTGCTGTGATGCCTTATAAATGCTCTTTCAAGGTCGAAGCCCATATTTGATTTTGCTGAAGTTTTTATTTCAGAAAAGACATTTTCTAAAATTTCATTAGCTTTTTCTGCTAAGCTATTATTTAACTGAGAAAATTTATTCAGGTATTCATTAAAATAATTTCTGTTATAAAATTCTATTTTTTCATACAAGAGTGTTGCTTCATGTTTTAGTACGTATTTTTGTGGGAAAGAAATATTTTCCAAAACATCCTTATCATTTTTGATATTAGATTCATATTTTTCTTTTAAGCGGTGTTTATCATAAAACAGATCATGTTTTTGTGAATCATCGGTATCACCTTTGTTTTCACCAACTTTTAATTCTTTAAAATATGAAGAAGCTTTTGCCAGAATAACTGTTCCGACAGAACTACATAATTTGTTGATGTTTTTGATAAACTCACTTTCGAGTCCTATTTCTATTTCGGGAATTCCGAGAAATGTAAGATCGGTATTTACTGATTCTGTTTTAATAATATCAAAAACGGATTTTTGTTCTATCTGATTATTTATAATTTTTATTTCAGCTTTCAGACGTACATTTTCCAGGATAACGGCAGTATCATCATAGAGTATTTTCATTTCCTCGTTTACCGGATTGACTATTATCAAGCGAACTTTAGCATTTCTCCATTCTTCCGCCAAAATAATAAATTTTATCAAAGACAAAATAAAATTACCGTTGTTACTACCACCTCTCCACCAGATATCTATTTGTTTATACTCACCAAAGCCTTTCTTTTTGTCATAGTGTAGTAAAAGAGTATTAAGGTCAAAGTCTGTAATTTTTTTTATAAGATGAACGAATTTTTCAGGATTTTCACTGTTTTTCCCCCAACCCAGCAAAACAGTATTAGGTTCAACACCCGAAAACCCATAAGAAGCAGCAATAGTTTCTATGCCTTCATAAATATCTCTACACTCTTGACGCCGAGTAAAAATACCTTGATTTTCATCACTTTCTTCCGAGCTTTGTGATTGTTTTAATTTTGTGATAAACACTTTTGCAGATTTATTTTCGATAAGGTCAAAACATGAAAGGAAACCGAGTTTTCCAACGAGATGTTTGCCAAGTTCCAGAAGATATGGTCTTGAGCCAATGCTGCCACAAAAAAGAATGATGTTGGGTCTCCAGTTTCTTTCATCAATCACTTTTTGGTTCATTTTGTGTAATGCTTTACGAATTACCGATGACCACACACTTTGCCACACATCTCCAAAGTCAAGCTGTAATTCTTTTCGTTTGATGATAAAATAAATACCTGAGATAAAGATAAGGGCGATAATCATTGCGAGTGTGTCTAATTTGAACATCACTCCAAAAGATGCGATAAAACCGATTATCCCAACCCATTTCGAAATTTTAAAACTTGGTCTGAAATCAATACTTGCCCATTTCTCCAATGCAAAAGCCAGATTGATAAATCCATAAGCAGCGATAAAAAACATTGAGACAAGTCGAGCGATAACATCAAGTTCACCAATTAAAATACCTGCTTCTGCAATAACAAATGAAAGGAGAAGAGCATTTCGCGGCTCATTATTTTTTCCATGCCCTATACTAAATATTTTAGGACCTATTTTATCTTTTGATATAGCCTGAAGTATTCTTGGTGCCCCTAATATCCCGCCAAGGGCAGAAGAAAGAGTTGCTCCCCAAATACCGGCAACTACCAATGGTGAGAACCATGCAATTTTAAGCAAAAAGTTTTTATCGTTGATCAACAGGTCTCTATCAACAAAATAAGCAAAACAAATTGCTAATACAAGATAAATTACTAAACCAATAATTATTGCAGTAAGAGTACCTCCTGGAATATTCTTTTTTGGATTTTTTAGATCGCCCGACATAGCAACTCCGGCGGTAAAGCCTGTTGCAGCAGGAAAAAAGATAGCAAAAATTACAATAAAGGAAACACCATTTCCTGATGAAGTTAAAGAAACTGTTTCGGGAAATATTGAATTTCCGGTAAATAACCCGATAAAAATTGATATTAATGAAAGAGCAATGGCTCCCAAAATAAAAAATTGTGTTTTTATTGCAATCGAAGTGCCAATAAAAGCAATGAGAACCAAAATAATTATAACAACTGTTCCGAGTATCCTGAAATCGGTAATAGTTGTCCCAAGTCCAAAAAACTCCCTGATAACTTCTATTCCGAGAAAGTTTTCACAAAACCCGATTATGTACAACGCAATGCTTAATGCCGTACCTATAAAAATTGTTATACCTATGGCTCCACCCATCGGAAGTCCCAGACTACGGCTAAGCATATAATAAATTCCACCGGTTTTTATTTTTTTGTCTGTGGCGATTGAAGAAATGCTCAATCCTGTGGTTAAAGAAATAATATGTGCTAAAATGATAATTCCCAAAGCACCAATTAGTCCGGCTTCCCCAACAACCCAACCTAACCTCATGTACATAATTACACCGAGGATAGTTAAAATAGATGGAGTGAAAACTCCCGCAAATGCACCGTATTTTTTGATTTTTGTCATATCTTGCAACTACGAAATAAATATAAAAGTAATAATTTTTATTTTTAGCCGCTTAGCGGGTTTCTAACAAACAGATATTTAAGTTGATAATTATCTGAATTTTATTAAATTACCCGCTTAGCGGCTTTTTGGAGTGGACTTATTACTCCATCACTCCATTTTCAATTTATCTTCCTGAATCATCTGGTTAATTTCTTCAACAATATTTTTATAATCCGATTTTAAACCACATTTGTATATTTCCAGTAATGGATATTTATCAATAATTTTTTTGAAAAGTTCTTCAGAAGTTGGTGTTTTTTCTAATTTCCCGTATTCCTCATAAGTTAAACTTAAAAATGCAACATTTTTAGTGATACCTCTGTTATCAAGCAGATAATCATTAAAAAGTCTTGTGGGATAGGGATATTTTCCACTTCTGTAAATATCACTAACGGCGGGATAAGAGACTATTTTTGATTTATCATCCGAAAGGATAACCGGTACCAAATGAAAATAATCCTTCTTGGTTTTGTAAACAATAGCTGGAGGACCAGGCATACTTGCCATTTTAATTGTTTCTTTTTTCTTTTCCTTGCCGGAAGTTTGTTCCACTTTTGTTTTACAGGAAATGCTTACCATCATTAATAAAATGATAACTGTAAAGACATTAAAATAATTTCTCATCTGTTTATATTTTTATAGTTTATATATTATCAATGGATTACATTTTGTCAATCCAAGATGTAGAAATTAGAAATTAGAAATTTATTTTTTTCCTAATTTCGAATTTCAAGTTTCGAATTTTTATTTTATAAATTTTCTATAAAAATATAAATAGTATTCAAATAATTATGAAAAGCTAAAAATATTTTAATAAATTTGCACATCAGAATACTAAAATTAAATATCTAAACTAAGTAATCATGAGAAAAATATTATTAACAATTATAATATTAGTATTTTCAGTCTTTGCAATAAATGCACAAAATCAAAAAGAAGTAAATCCAAATATGCCCAAAATTGAATTTGAAAAAACAGTTTATAATTACGGAACCATTTATCAGGGAAGTGACGGAACATGTTATTTTGAATTTAAAAACACAGGAAAAGAACCACTTATCTTATCAAAACCACGTTCGTCATGTGGATGTACAGTTCCTACATGGCCTAAACAACCGGTTCTTCCGGGAAAAACCGACAAAATAAAAGTTACTTATAATACCAGAAGAATCGGGATAATAAATAAAACCGTTACTATTTATTCAAATGCAATTAACAAGTCAATTGTATTGCGAATAAAAGGTAAAGTAGTAGCTAAATCAAAAGAACAATTACTATTGAAGAATACGGATAAAAATGCAACTCCGGTAAATAAGTAATGAAAATTACAAATTAATCTAAGAATAAATAAAATGCCAAAAACATCAATAAAAGGCAAAATGATGCCTGAATCACCAATTCGTAAATTGGTTCCTTATGCAGAAAAAGCAAAAAGTAAAGGAATAAAAGTGTTTCATTTAAACATCGGTCAGCCGGATATTCATACTCCGGAGGTTGCATTGGAAGCTATCAAAAATTTTGATGGTAAACTTGTAGCTTATTCTCATTCGGCAGGAATTCCATCATACAGGGAAAAACTTGTAGGGTATTATAAAAAACACAATATTCATATTACCAAAGATGAGATTATCATTGGTGCCGGTGCTTCCGAAGCTATTTTGTTCGCAATGCAATCGTGTATTGATCCCGGAGACGAGATAATTATTCCTGAACCTTTTTATGCCAATTATAACGGATTTGCAATTAATGCAGGAGTTGTAATTAAACCCATAAGTTCTTCAATAGAAACAGGTTTTGCACTTCCTCCAATTGCTGATTTTGAAAAAGCAATCACATCAAAAACCAAAGCAATAATGATATGTAATCCCGGTAATCCTACAGGATATTTGTATTCGCAGGAAGAACTGGAGACTTTACGTGATATTGTAAAAAAACATGATCTTTATTTAATCTCCGATGAAGTTTACCGTGAGTTTTGTTATGATGGTCGTACTCATTATTCAGCGATGTACCTCGAAGGCATTGAAGATAATGTGATTTTGATTGATTCAGTTTCGAAAAGATATAGTGCATGCGGAGTTAGAATAGGTTGCTTGATCACAAAAAATAAAGAAGTATTAGCCACGGCTTTAAAATTTGCACAGGCAAGACTAAGTCCTCCAAGTTTTGGACAGATACTTGCTGAGGCTGCTCTTGAAACAACTGATGATTATTTTGAAGAAGTTAAAAACGAATATCTTGCCAGACGTGATGTTGTTGTTGAGTATGTTAATAAAATTGAAGGTGCATATTGTCCCGTTCCAAAAGGAGCTTTTTATGTAGTTGCAAAACTGCCTATTGATAATTCAGATAAATTTTGTAAGTGGCTGCTCGAAGATTTTGACTATAACAACGCAACTGTAATGTTAGCTCCGGCAACCGGCTTTTATTCAACAAAAGGCAGGGGAGAGGATGAAGTTAGAATTTCTTATGTACTGAACGTTGATGACTTGAAAAGCTCTATAAAATGCCTTGAAGAAGCTTTGAAGGTTTATCCGGGAAGGACAAATTAGGTTGATATTGAGATTAAGGTTTAGAAAAATCAAAATTCAAAATTCGAAATTCGGTGTTCGAAATTCGACATTCTGATAAAAAATCTTAAATCAACAATCAGCATTTGATATTCTGTCACAAAATATTAAAGAATATCGAATTACGATTAACGAATGATGAATGATGAAGTTTTATGTTTGGTGTTTTATCAACTACCGTTTAAAATCAGGATAGAGTAAGTACTTTGTCCTGATTTTTTTATACTTATCAATTTGTGGTTTCCAGCTTTCGCGGATTTCTTTTTCGCTTTTTCCAGCTATAATTTGTAAACGCAATTTATCGGTTCCTGCTAATTTGTCGAAGAATGAATTAAAAAAATCATTTTTATCTTTAAAGAAATCATACATTTCAATTAAATATTTTAAATGTATTTTATTCGTGTTGTTTTCATTAAAA
>DAOVNY010000159.1 GCA_030630005.1 Bacteroidales bacterium
CCAAAAGACAATCCATCATATCCCATTTCCGGATCAATGCCTGAATAATTGGTAATTGTAAATAAATTATTTGAAGTAAAGTAAATACGCAAATTTTTTAACCAATTAATTTTTGCCGTATTAAAAGTATAACCAATAGTTATATTATCTAAACGCAAAAAAGAACCATCTTCTAAATAGAAATCAGAAAATTTAGGAGAATCGTCCAATATCCCGACGTAATCGAGAGAACTTTCTAATGCATTTTGAGTAGGAAGTACATTAGGATTTTCGAAGATAAGGCGTGTTACATTTAATACATCTCCACCTACAACAGCTCTTAATGAGAAACTGGCATCAATATTTTTATAAATTTTAAAATAGTTTGAAAAACCTATTTCAAAATCAGGTGTGGCATTACCTATAATTTTTTTATCTTCTTCTTTTTGTTCACGTGATACGCCTCCTGCTGCGGTTGTAAACAAAAATTTACCATCTTCAGACATACCTGCATATTCCCAGCCGTAGAAAGTACCTACCGGCATACCCGGAGCAAGTCTTTGAGTATTTACACCTACCATTCCACGTCCTGAAATATATCCCACATCCATATATTCAAGATTATAGTTTCCATCAGATAATGTAACAACTTCAGGGTTATTTGTAGAGAAAGCTAAATTTGCTTTCCAAAATAAATTAGGTCTGTCAATAATAAATGCTTGAAGGTTTGCTTCAAAACCTTGATTTTTAATTTCTCCTGCATTAGCAAAGATTAATGGATACCTGTTTGGTGGGTAAGGAACTGTGTATTCAGCTATAAGGTCGTAAGTCCTTTTATTATAAAATTCTAACGATCCTGATACCCTGCTGTTTAATATTCCGAAATCTAATCCAAGGTTCCATTCTTCATTAGATTCCCATTTTAAATCAGGATTAGCATTTCTAATTTGTACAAATGTTACAGTTGGATTTCCATATTCGTCAATACCGGTACGTCCGGTACCAATTAAATCAACATCCATATATCTGTCAATTTCCTGGTTGCCCGATAACCCCCAGCCAACACGAAGTTTTAAATTAGTAATAAAGGATATGTTCTTTAAAAAACTTTCACGTTTAATATTCCATGCCAGAGAAGTAGAAGGAAACCAACCCCATTCATTATTAGCTCCAAATTTTGAAGAGCCATCTCTTCGAAGTGTAGCTGTAAAGTAATATTTTGAATTATAATTATAAACACCTCTGCCAAAGAATGAGATCAACTTATTAGAACCTTTATAAGATGATATATCTCCTAAGGTTACATTATTAAGTACTCCAAGATTATGTGATAAAACATAATCGGATAAAGGTTCACGACCTTGTGCCGAAAAACCTGTAACAATGTCTTCCTGATATGAATAACCGGCTACGGCATTCAAATTATGAATTTTATTAAATACTTTATTATATTTAATAGTTGTTTCTAAAAGTTTACTTTCAAAATTGCCGTAGCTTCTTTTTGCATAGCCATTTGTAGTTGTTGATTTGGTATAACTTGGCTGGAAATAAAACGATTCTGCATCATTACGTGTGTAAGCAGTATTTACACCTAACAGCAAACCACTTATAACTTCAAAATCGGCTTTAAAATTTGCCAAAAAATGTTTAGAATCTCTTTCGTTTTGTATGTCGTTTGCTATTGCAACAGGGTTGTTGTAATCAAACTCATCAATTTCGTAATAACTTCCATCCTCATTGCAAACAGGTAAAGTAGGATTTCGTTGAAAGGTTTGATAAAGTATATCAGTTCCACCGTTACCTCTATAGCTTTGATATTGGTTATGTTCTATTGTGCCGGCTATTCCTGCAATCAATGTTAATTTATTATCAAAAGCTTTTTGTGTAACATTTATTCGACCTATGTCTCTCTTCTTTCTAGTTCCAATAACTACTCCTTCAAAATCTGTATGAGTGGCTGATACCCTGTAAGATGTGTTTTCGCTTCTGCCTGAAACAGCTAAGTTATACGATTGTGAAAGGGCTTGTCTGTACACTTCATCTTGCCAATCTGTATTCGCTCCACCATCAGTTAAATTCAAATTATTATCGGCTGCATATTTTCTAATTTGTTCAGCATTTAATAAATTTAATCTGTTAGCTGCATTATCAATTGACAAATAATTATTAAATTCTATTTGTGTTCCTTGTTTTGTACTTCCTCTTTTAGTTGTAATGATAATAACACCATTTGCACCTCTTGCCCCATAAATTGCAGTTGAAGAAGCATCTTTTAGAATACTGAAAGATTCAATATCTTCAGGTGCAATAGTTGTTGGGTCAACACCGGGAACCCCATCAACTACATATAATGGATTTGTGCCGGAATTTAAACCTGATGCGCCTCTAATTTTAACTGAAAATCCACCATTAGGATCACCACCTTTTTTTGTGATTAAAACACCTGCTGTTTTTCCTTGCAAGCCTTGTATAGGGTCGGTTAAAACACCAACATTTAATTCGGTAGCTTCGATAGTTGATACAGCACCTGTTTTATCAGTTTTCTTTTGAACACCATATCCAATGATGACAATTTCGTCAAGTTTGGCTATATCTTCAATAAGTATTACATCAATTTTTGTTCTTCCGTTTATAGCAATAACTTGTTGTTTAAAACCCATAAAAGAAAAAACCAAATTACCGGTAAATTCACCTACTTCAAGTACATATTCTCCGTCAAAATTTGTAACTGTTCCTATGGTAGTTCCTTCAATTATAATGTTTACACCCGGTAAAGGCTCACCATTTTCATCTGTTATAATTCCGGTTATTTCACCTATTATAACACTCTGGTTTGATTGATTTTGATTGTTAGTTTGTTTGGATATTTTTGTTATAGCAATATCTTTATCAACAATCGAATAAGTCAGACCGGTATTTCCCAAAACATAATCCAATATTTCTTTGATAGTTGCATCTGTAACATCAATATTAATTTTAACGTCAGTTTTAAAATCGTTATTCTTATAAAAAAAGTCAAAATCACTTTGCTTTTCTATTTCTTTAATCACTTCTAAAATCTCAACATTTTTCATTGATATTGAAATCTTAAAATTTTGCGAATAAGTATTTGCAGAAACACTCAGCAAGCCAACAAGAATAATAAAAATCATCATGTTCAATTTTAAAAAACAAATGATCTTGTTTTTTGAATTTTTAGAGTTTATCTTACTTTTCTTTTCCATCAGTTATTAGTTTTTATAATAATTATTTTTGTTTAATAGTTATAGTTTTTCTTTTTATTGAATATTCTATAGGAGTGCATATATTCAAAAGATTTAAAACATGTTCAATTGTTTTGTCTTTATCAACTACACAGGTATATTTATTGTATTTTAATTCGCTATTGGTAAGTTCTATCTCCAAATCATACCAACGTTCTAATCGTTTTGCAATTTTTTCAAATGTTTCGTTATTGAAGAATAAGCTGCCATCTTTCCATGATGTATAATATTTTGTTATTACTTCATCAATAATTACGGTATTGTCGTTTTTTAAAAAAGTTGCTTTTTCGTTTGGTTTAAGTATATAGTTTTCTTTTCCGGATTTTGATTTAATATTTTTACTTGTAATCTTAACAGTTCCGGCAACTAAAGTTGTTTCAATTGTTTCGTCATCGGGATATGATGATATATTGAATTTTGTTCCTAAAACTTCTACTTGTATAAGTGATGTTGTTATTATAAATGGTTTGTTTTTATTATGTGATACATCGAAAAAAGCCTCACCTTCTAAAAAGACCTCACGGTTTTTACCGGTAAATACATCGGGATATTTTAAAATCGAGCCGGAATTAATCCAAATTTTTGTTCCATCGGAAAGCACTACCTGAGCCTTTTCTCCATTTTTTGTAACCGATTCGATATACTGAAAATGTTTATTACTTGCTTTTTCAAATATAGCGTATGTCAACCAGATAATTATAAAAACAAATACAAATACAGATGCAACTTTTAACAATTTGCGTGAAATAAAGAATTTATTATTATCCCGTATTTTGATTTTTCTTTTTACTTTTTCTTTTGCGGTATTAACATCAATTAAATCATATTCACTTAATGTTCCGGATTTATTCCAGATTATTTTTAAATCATTAAAATATGCTTTATTTTTATTGTTTGAAGAAATCCATTTATCGAATATTTGTTTTTCTTCAGGAGTAGCTTCATCTGATAGAATATTGGCAATAGCTACCCAATCGAAATGTTTAGAATCCTTTTCCATATTAATAAGACAACTAACTGGGTATTTAGGCTTACTTAGTTTTTAAATAATTATTTTTATCTACTGTTGGTAATGATTGAATGATTGAATGTTGCGTCAAAGATAGTCTCGTAAGTCGTGCCGAAGAGTTTTTAAGGCTTTTCCTATTTGAACCTTAACAGTTTTGATTGAAATTTTACGTTTTTCAGCAATTTCTTTATATTTTAATCCCCCGAAACGACTTAGTTTAAATATTATTTTGCGTTTTTCAGGTAATGATTCAATCGAATTATATATTCTTAAATTTAATTCTTTCTCAACAAGAGTATCGTAATGCAGTTCATTAGTTTTATAACTACTTATATGTTTTTTGTAATTATCTCTTATTTTTAGATGCTTTAAATGGTTTAAACAACTATTATTAACCGATTGAAAAAGGTAAGATCTTAAAGAATTATTAATATTTAGCTGCTCTCTTTTTATCCATATTTTAATGAAAAGCTCTTGTACAATATCTTCTGCAAGGTCTATATTTTCAACATATTTATTTGCAAAAACACATAAGCCTGCATAATATGTATCGAAGATATCATCAAATGCCTTTTCGTCTCCATTCTTTATTCTTTCAAATGTATTTGATGCTAAATGAATCATATAAAAGTTTAATTCCGATTAATAGTTTGATCAACATAAGATTTGTTAATATAATCCAAAAGTTACCAGCAGTATTAATTGAAAATTTATCAGCTTAAAACACAAAAATACAATTATTCTTATTGGTTCTACCACAAACTAAATTGAAAATATCTTTTTATCTTTGCGACCCAATAATTAATTACATAGTAGGATAAACATGAAAAACTTTTTTTACGGAATTGCAATACTTGTTTTACTTGGCGGATGTACTGCCGGATCATACATTTCAAAAACTAATCAAACAGCAGAGGCTGCTTATTTTGCAGGGGATTACAATAGTGCATTAACTGCATGGGAAGAGATAATTACAGCAAAAACAAGTAAAGGGAAACAAGCTGAAGGGAAAATTTATTGTGGTGCCGGAAAAGCTGCTTTGGCTCTGGGACAAGATGATAAAGCTATTGATTATTTGAACAAAGCACGTTATACCGAATATGCTGATGCCGAAATGTATGCAGCTATGGCAAAAGCTTATCAAAATATTGATAATCTGTCGAAAGAAATAATGGCTTTAGAGGATTATGTAAATAAATTCCCGGAAGGAAATGAGATAAAACAAATCCGTAAACGCTTATTTGAAACTTATGTAGAGA
>DAOVNY010000219.1 GCA_030630005.1 Bacteroidales bacterium
GTTCCACCTGCATAGAGTACGTCTGATTGAGCAGGATTTAAAGATATTGTACTCATTAGTGAAAAAGCTAAACCGTTATTAGAGTACTTCCAATTTATTCCACCATCAGTACTTTTGAGTATGCCGTTATATACATCACCCACATAAACAATATCGGGGTTATTCGGATCAACTTCAACTGATATAAAAGTTTTATCAGTTTCTATTAAATTTATCCAGGTATCTCCGCCATCAATACTTTTGATAAGATAGTTATTTGCAACAGCATAAAGAATGTTTGTATTTGATGGGGCAATTGCAAACAAATCAAGTTTCCACTCCGACATACTTCCAATATTTTCATTCTTAAGTATCCAATTTTCTCCACCATCCGTGGTTTTATATAATCCAAAATAAGTAGAAACTGCATACATAACACCGGGTGTAGAAGGATCAGCAATTAGTGATATGATTCTGGGATAATTGGGTTCTACCGGCAATCCGTTGCTTATTGATGTCCATGTAGTATCTTCATACGATTTTCTAAAGACACCATACTGACTCCCTGCATAGAGGGTGTGATATTCAAACGGATCAAAAATAATCGGGTTTACGTTGTTTAGTCCAATATCTGTCCATGTAGCTCCGTTATCATCGCTCATAAAAACACCATTGAGGCTTGATCCTGTTGAAACATATATATATGGGGGAGATCCATTATTAACAACTCCCCAAGCAGTGTTTTCCATCGTTCCAAAACCCATATATTCCCATGATAGCCCCGCATTTGTGCTTCTGTAAAGCCCTCCATAAAAGCATGTTACATATATATGATTGGGATTAAGAGGGTTTAAAAAAATTTGTGTTGCTATTAGCAACTTTTCTGAATTTACAATCCCCTGACTAAGAATAATTTCCCAACTATTACCACCATCAATGCTTTTACTCACTCCCCCGGGTGTACCCGCATAAATAATTGATGAATTGAGAGGATTAGTAACGATATAGTGGATTTGTCCACCGAAAGGACCATTTGTAGTCCAATGTTGATCTCCAGCGATTAATTGATTGTTGCCGCCAATAATCAACATAAAAATTAGTACCAGGCTTAGACAACCTGATTTTTTAAAATTTTTGTAGATTTTTTTACACATAATTTTGTTCTCCTTATATTTGTTAGTTAATAAATAATTTATAAATAATGTTTATATATATTTTAAATATCAATCATACTGTTTCGTCATTTTCTCTAAATCGATTCATTTTCTTTAGGATTTTTTTTAGTGCTTTGTTCTGAATTTTATTTTTCTTTATAAAGTTCTTTAAATCATCAATATCCTCCTTTCTTTTTATTGAGTTTTTTCGGATGTCATGTATATTTTCGTTTTTGTCCATTTAAAAATATTGTTAAGTATGTTTCGGTGGCAAAATTCTTTCTATATAATTGTATTTGCAAATAAAACACCTATACAAAACTCTTAAGCTTGCAAAAACTACCTATACAAAACCTTTATAAATTGTATTATAATGATTTCAAATTAGTATCTAATAAGAAATTACAACTTTATATTAAAATTGGGATAAGAATGTTATAAGGTTGGTTTGTGTGTTGGAAATACCAAGTTTCTTTCTTAATCTTGATCGGGCAATTTCAAGCGTATTAACACGCTGCCCTGTTATTCCGGATATTTCTTTTGTTGACATATTCAGGCGGAGAAAAGCACAAAGGCGTTGTTCAGCTGGTGATAAACCTGGAAATTTTTGCATTAGTTTGTTATAAAATTCAATATGTACCTGTTTGAACCTTAGTTCAAATTCTTCCCAAATTTCATCTTTCGTACTTATTTGTATTTCCTTGGCTATATTTATTATAGCCGTTTTTGTTTTTTCTTTTATTGCCTCACTTTCAACCTGTAAAAGTTTTTTCGAAATTTTAGACAATATTTCATTTTTCTTCATCAGGTACAAAACATTGGTAGTAAACTCTTTGTTCTTTGAATTTAGTTCCACTTCGATTTTTTGTTTTTCAAGACGAATATTCTTTGCCTTAATTCTTTGACGAGCAAATATCAGTACAATCACAATCAGACCGAAAATCAGGCTAATGATAATTATTAAAATAATAAAATCTTTGCGTTGTTGTTCTATCCTTTTCTCTTGTTCTTTTTTATCAAATTCATATTGTAATTCCAGCCTGGCAATTTCATCATTACTTTTTCCAATATTAAGGCTGTCTTTCATCCGGTACTTTATTATATCAAACTTAAAAGCATTTAAAGTATCATTTTTACTCAAATATATTTTACTGAGCAACTCGGCCGAATTATGAACAATTGTTATAAATCCATTTTTTTCCCCCTTTTCAAAAGCTGTTTTAGCATATTCCAAACTTCGTTCAAAATCATTAGTCTCAAGGAAACAAGAACCAAGGTTTAATTGACATTTAACAATATAAATAGCATGCTTTAAATTTTTAAATATTAATAAGGACTGTTGTAAATATTTTAATGCTTCATCGTAATTTTTCTGTCTTTGATTAATGACACCTAAGTTCATATAATTAAGACCTTCAGATTTCCTGTTCCCCAATTCTTTGTTAATTTCAAGAGCTTTTTCTAAATATTGGCGGGCTTTACTGTTATCTTTCTTTCTTGTGTACACAGCAGCAATGTTGTTTAATCCACGTGCAATGCCACGTCGATCATTAATTTCTTTTGCAATATTTAGTGATTTAAAATAATACTCAAGTGCTTTTTCATAATTTTTTTGTTTAAAATTTACGGATCCTATGCTACTAAAGGTTTTTCCTATTCCTTCCTTATCATTATTTTGCTCGCTTAGTTTCAAACATTCAAAAAAGTATTCCGCACTTTTAGCATAGTTGTCCAGTTCAAAATATATTCTACCAATTAAATGGAGTGATAGTGCAAATTCCTTAACAGTACTTAATTCTTCTGCCAATTCTTTTGCCTTTACAGCAAACCCCATTGCCATTTTATAATCGGCTATCCTAATATAGGTTCTTGCCATATTAATCATAGAATTCAGTATCCCTTTTTCGTAATCTATTTCTTCGGAAATACTGTATGCTTCCTGTGAGCAATTAAGGGCTTTGTTTGGGTCAATGTTATTAAATTCGTATGAAAGTTTGAGTAAAACATCAACTTTATCCTTTGGGTTTTCTGCAAACTCCAATGATAATTCGAGGCTGTCAATTTTTTGAAAATCTTGGGCATTAAGCAGTTGCAATAACAGGCAGTTAATAACAATTAGTAATATTTTATATCGAAAGCTCAATGTGTTTGCAATTTACAAATTCATTATCATTTCATAAAAAACAAAGATACTGTTTTTTTATGGAATTGGAAAAGTGGTGTTGGCAATAAAACAGATGAGCATAAAAAAAGCTGCCCGAAAAAACCGGGCAGCCTTATTACTAATCTAATTTAACTAACTATGAAAAATTTACTACTTCATCAGGATCATTTTCTTTAA
>DAOVNY010000200.1 GCA_030630005.1 Bacteroidales bacterium
AAGAAAGTAAAAACAAATGCTAAATTATTCCTGTGGGTTATACTCAAGGCAAAGATAATAAATGCCCAGAAGAGATCAAAAGCTTATGAAATTGGTAAGCGGCATTATGACATCGGCAATAATCTTTTCTCTGTTATGCTGGACAGAGGGAAAAACTATTCTTGTGGTTATTGGAAAAAAGCGAAAACACTCGATGACGCACAGGAAGCCAAGTTAGACCTGATTTGCCGAAAAATTGGATTAATGTCGGGTATGAAAGTTTTAGATATTGGATGTGGTTGGGGTGGCTTTGCAAAATATGCAGCTGAAAAATATGGCGCAAATATACATGGAATAACGGTGTCCAGGGAGCAAGTGAAATTTGCAAATAAATTCTGCCAAGGGCTTGATGTTAAAATTGAACTGAAGGATTATCGGGAGTTAAAAGAAAAATTCGATCGTATTGTTTCGATAGGCATGTTCGAACATGTAGGGTGCAGAAATTACAGGACTTTTATGAAAGTTGTCCACCGATGTTTAAAAGAAGATGGCATCTTTTTGTTGCATACGATAGCTGGAAACACTTCTGTGAATTTAATAGATCCGTGGACTAATAGGTATATTTTCCCGAATTCAATGCTGCCGTCTGCAAAACAGATCACCTCGGCAGCTGAGGGATTGTTTGTACTTGAAGATTGGCATAGCTTTGGGCAATATTATGATAAAACTTTGATGGCATGGTATAACAATTTCACAAAAAATTGGACCAAACTCAAAGATGCATATGATAAGAGGTTTTACCGTATGTGGACATATTATCTTCTTTCATCTGTGGGCAGTTTCAGGTCAAGAAAGAATCAGTTGTGGCAGATTGTATTTTCGAAAAAAGGGATAAAAGGAGGTTGTCGGCACAGGGAGCAATTCTTAGTTTGATCTGTTCGCCCATTGGTCTCTCTGTTGATGAGTACAAGATGGAATTATACCAATTGTAATTCAAAATTTTATTTTTTCAGAGGAGAATTAACAAAAAAAGCCCAAACAAAATATCAGGGCTTGAATTTATTTTTTTAATAATTTATTCAATTCACTTCGTAAATTTAGCATATTTGTACAAAAATTAAATTATACAGAGTATATTTTTTCTTGCATTTAAAGCATATTATATGTATTATTGTTGATTAATAATATGTTAGAAAGATGAAATTAAAAGAAATCATCATAACCTCAAATTGGGAAGCAGTACGTAAAGTCTTCCTGCACAATTATCCAAGCCAGAAAAAGGCAATTATTGGATATAAAAATGTATATAAAAAATTACGATCCAAATCCCCAACAATTTCCACAATGGAATTATTTTGTGATAAAGGAGAATCCATCTTAAAAGGAGATGAGCCATTTCATGATGTATATGGAATTGATGGAACAAAAAGAGATGATGGGGAATTGGAGAAATTTTCATTAAGTCTCACTTCATGGTCAAAATGGCTTGGCTCTTCATTGTCGGAAAGCATATTAAATAATTATACAAAAAAAGAAATTATTTCCCATTGTCTATTTGATATGACATTTCATGGTTTTTCCGAATCGGAAATAAAAAAAGTTAAGAAGGAATTAGATATAAGCATAAAAGACTCCCAAGATAAAATAAGATATATTATAGTTTCCAATTTTTCTTTCAAAACAAAATGGCAACATTATTTCAATGTTTCTGATGAAACATGGTGTAGCGAAATAGATACAGCAACTATTTTTAAACGCGAGGAATATGCGTTAGCTATTTTAAAAACATTAAATAAAGGGAAAAACAAATCGGACATAATAGTTAAAATCACAATAAAAAACAAAAAACGTAAGGTATTAAAATATTTTAAATGATAGTTAGACACACAAATAAATATAGAAAACATGAATGAAAAAATTAAACAGAGGTAAATGATGAGAAGACAACTTATGAAAACAAAAAATAATTATTATTCATCTGAAAAAATATTATCAATTTCAGCAATTTTTATTGTTGTAGCTTCAATAGTAATCGGCACTTGGCAAGGTATTGAAACAAGAAGTCATAATTGTTTGTCTGTTTAACCTCGATTAGATTTATATTACAGTCAGGATTATAATGATAAAACAATAAAATTTATAGCACAAAATAATGGATTATGACCAGCTATAATTACCGAAGTTATCGCAATTGTTGATAGTGTTGAATATAAAATAAATTGTTTGAGCTTCTTGTTTCTTTGGGTATTCAAAAAATACCAATTACTTATGACAATTTAGCGTCAGGAACTACTTTGACGCCTACTGATGCACGTAGGATACTTCTTATAAAAATGGAATATCTTAAGAAATTAGGTGTGCTACCGGATTATTTAGGAACCAAGATCTCATTTATAGTTAAATATACTTCTCTATATGGTGAAGAATTTGAGTGTTATTTATAGTAGAAGTAAAAATGCAATCAGGATAAAAATTTAATTGTATTCATTGCATTTTTATTTGGATATTGAGTTTATTTTATAGATATTTGTTGCTTAATAATATATTAGCTTTAGAAAATAGCATAAAATGGACACAATTGAAATAATGAAAATGAGTGTGGTAGAGCGCCTTCAAACCATGGAAGCTCTTTGGGACTCGCTTCTGGATGAAAAATCCGAAATTGAGTCACCCAAATGGCATCGAAATATTATCGAAGAGAGAAAAAGAAAGATTGAAAACGGTAAAGCAGAGTTTATCTCTCTTAAAGAATTAAAGGCGAGCCGTAAATCATGAAGATTAAAGATATAGTTGCACTAAAAGAAGTTGCAAATGATTTGAAAGACGGAAAAGTTTTTTATAGTCAAAGAGAAACGGGTGTTGGTGATTACTTTTGGGATAGTTTAATCGCTGATATTGAATCCTTAATAATTTATGCCGGTATTATACGAAAATTTGTTTGTAGCTTTGCTACGTTAGGTATATGAAGAGGTAAAAAGACCGAAATGTTTGCTAATTTCAGGTATTTAAAAAAAACGCACACCAACAATTAAGTCTTAATAAGTCAAGTAGGGCTTGACTTATTTGGACGCAGTGTTGCACTAAGCCTCCGGTGGCGGTAAAGAACAAGAATGTTTCTGTTGGGATTTAATAATTTTATAGATGATTTTTTAAAGTATCGTGGTAAACATTTTCCCTGTAGGGGGATAAATTATTGTAGAAATAAACCAAAATAATATTAAATCTCCGTAGGAGATTCATAAAATAATTTCAAATAATTATGAAACCGCTACACGGTTTTTTTGTTTTTGAATTTCGAACTCCGAACTCCGACGACTGAAAGGAGTCCGTATGGATTAACGATTTTAGATTTTTCTCCATCAACAAACGAATTTGAAAATAGTTAGTATCATATTCCTGATATTCTATCTACTCTTTTCCATATATTTTTGCCTGTTTACTATCAATACTTTTTCATCTTCAATTAACAAATACCCATAATCATAACAGAAAATAAAAAATCTGTTAGATAATTTGAATATTTAAATTATTTTTATACATTTGAAAAATTAAATTATGAAAAATTATTTTCTAAATATTAACTTTGTATTAATCAGTAAATTAGCAAAAAGTACTATGGTAGGCAAAGGCGAAATATAGCGGCATGGTGTAGTAAATATTTAGGAGTTACCTGCAATCCTAAAAGAGAACAACATATGACTGAGAAAATCCTTGAAGAATTCAATAAATTCAGAGAATTGTGTTTAATAAATTCAGAAGATGCAATAAGGACTGCTGAAGAATTACAAAACAAATCAGTTAACCACATTGCATTTCAATTAATTGTTTTTGGATTAGAGGAGATTGGTAAAATATTCGTGGGCTGGTATCAATATAATGCAAAAGAAACTTGGGGGAAAGAACATTATAACATTCCAATTGATGATCATATTAAAAAACTTTTTTGGGCTATTTGGGGTCCTTCTTTTGCCAAAGAAAAGATTACCAAAAAGCAAATTGTAACCAGAAAATAACATTGCACAGAAATCGGAAAGTATAAGTGCACAGTTTTCGGAAAACAGAAGTACACAGTTTTCGGAAAATAAGAATGCATGATCATTGAGTTTGGGATTTGCCCAATTGGGCAAATCCCAAACTCA
>DAOVNY010000181.1 GCA_030630005.1 Bacteroidales bacterium
CCTGTAAAAGCTATCGTTTTTCCGTCAGGAGAAAATCGTGCAAACATTTCATATCCTTCACCATTAGTAAGTTTCCTTGCAATACCACCGGCAATATCAGCAGAATATAGATCACCTGCATAAGTAAACACAAGCTGGTTATTGAATATTGCAGGAAAACGCATCAAACGAGCTTCTTCCTGTGCATTAGTAATTGTCAGGAAAATAAAACAAGAAATAAAAAACATTGAGATTCTTTTCATAATAAAATATTTGGTTTATAGATTTATAATTATTCGGTTTTTAAAAATTTGATCATTAGAACTTATTGGAATTTATTTGATTTTTTGTTATTTGGTGCTTTATTTATAATCATTCCCCAATAAAAAACTTGCATAAAGCGGAATATTAATAAAATTTCCCGATTGTATAAAGTTACGAGATGAAGTTCTGTAAATCAGCTTAGGCTTATATTTATCTTCATAACTTCTTATACTTTTCAGGTTTTTGCTTGTTCCGCTTTTTACCTCCAAAGGATAAATATTATTATCTTTTTGGAGGATAAAATCAACTTCAGCATCACTTTTTGATGACCAATAAAACAAATCTTTTATTCCGGATGCCACAAGTTCCGAGGCAACAAAATTCTCAATAAAAGCTCCGTTGTATTCAGAAAAAAGTTCTGTCGGCTCAACAATAATGTTAGAGGAAAGATTTAACATTGCTCCAAGTAAACCTGTGTCGTGCAAATAAATTTTAAACTTTGAGTAATCTGCATATCCCGAAAGTGGAAGTTTTGGAATACTAATATTATAAACAACATCTATCAAACCCGCTTTCTTCAACCACTCAATTGTTTGCTCAAATGTAACAGCACGGGCATTTTTTCTAACATCGCTATACTTAAATTTTTTACTTTCTTTGGCTAATTGTCGCGGTATTGAATGCCAGAGCTCAGAAGTTTTTATTGCTTGTGTTTTATCAGTATATTTTGAAAAATCTCTTTTATAGGCTTCAAGGATTTCGTTTTGAATTTTTCTGACCGAAATAATATCTCGATTATCAAGATAATCTTGTAAAACTTCGGGCATACCACCCAAATAAAGATATAATTTAAGATGTGTAAGTAATTTATTGTGCAATATTTCCGGCAATGCTTCTATTTTTTTTGCATTTACCAAATTCTCGACCATTAGCTTTTCACCAAAAGCAGTTAGATATTCAATAAACGACATAGAATAAAGCGTCATAAAATTTACTTTACCTACCGGAAAACTGCTTTGTTTTCCAACACTTACTCCGAGCAACGAACCGGCAGCAATAATATGAAAATCGGGAGCTTGTTCGTAGAAATATTTCAAACTTGTTAATACTTCAGGGACAACTTGAATTTCATCAAAAAATATTAATGTGTCGGTTGAATTTATTTTTCGTCCAATAAACAGACTTATGTTGTTGATAATTTTTTCCGGCGAAAGTTCATTTTTAAATAAAGAGACTAAATTTGGATTTTGCTCAAAATTCAAATAAACATAGTTGGAATATTCCTTGTGACCAAACTCGTTTACAAGATAGGTTTTGCCCACCTGACGGGCACCTTGTAACAACAATGGCTTACGTTTAGTGCCATTTTTCCAGATAAGTAATTTTTTATATACAGCTCTTTTCATAATTTATCTCCAAAAAAGTGTTACAAACGTACAAATTTATCTCCAAAAAAGTGTAATAATCATAGGAATTTATCTCCAAAAAAACGTAAATATTTAATAAATGGATAGAATCCAAAGATGAATTTGAATAAAATTGGTTAAAATTATAAGTTTTTTTTGCCGCAAATGAACGAATTATTATTAGCGAATTAGCGGCTTATTTTTTTATTGCCGCGAATGCGCGAATGATTTATTACAGAATTAGCGACTTGAATTCCATTCTTTTAATTTATTATCCAATACAATCCTTTTAGAATTTAATTTTAATTCTCCGAAATTTACAATTAATGTTAGTTTATTATTCGAAACTTTTAAATAGTTTATTGCACGCGCAACAAATTCGTCTGATATACCAGAAACTGCTTTTACTTCAAGAATTATTTTATCAAAAACTACAAAATCTGCATAAAATTTATGAGGTAAAATTATACCTTTATAATTAACTATATATTCTTTTTCTCTTTCGTAAGCAATTCCTGCTTTTCGGAATTCATATTCCAAAGCGTCTTTATATACAATTTCTAAAAAACCGGGACCAAGATTGTTATGGACTTCAAAACATTTTCCAATGATGGTGTAACTTTCTTCTTTATAAATTAATCTACTCATATTTTTATTATTTTTTGCCGCGAATGCACGAATAATTTATTAGCGAATTCTAATTCCTAAAAGTAGTGTTTTTCAAATTATTACTAAAGTAATTATTTTCATTTATTATAGTTGATTTCTTTATTTTGAGCAGAACGATTAGCATATAAGTTGTGGTGAACTATGTAGCACTTTTTTTTCAACCCGAAATAAAGTTTTTACTGATTACAAAACTTGATTTTTTAGCAGTTTTACCGTTATTACTTATAATACAATGTTATGCTATATGATGCCTATTTTTTCATTCTGCTCCTCTGCATTTTTTTAATAAAGAAAACACCATCAAAAATATTGAACCAACTACCTGAATGTAATTGATAACCTAATATAGTGCTTTCAAATATTGTATTTGAGCATTCCTCATTAATTCTAATATTTTCGAAATTCACAAATGCATAATCATTATTGATTAATTGAGCAAGTTCATAATCCCAAGTATTCTTTTCTATTTCAATTGTTTGTGGTGATTGTTCATAAACTGTAGCACATTCACCACTGATTGAAGTAAATGCTATTGAAAATAATTCGTCCCCATATTTCTCAAATACTCGTTGACCTAAAGGTTTAAAAACCTGATAAAAATCGTCGTTATCTTTATAAATTGCCTGATCCAAATGGTGTGAAGCATGTAAATTTGCTGTCCATATAATGATTTTGTTTTTAGGATGTTGATCAAGTTCCCAAAAAACGTTTTCGGCCATTAAACTATCTCTTAAGTTAATACTCTTATTTTGATCAGAATATGATCCGTTATTTAAAACCATTTGACTAATAAAACCCTCATAGTTTTTAATTCCTTGAATCATTGCGTTTGCATGCTGATTTTTAGATATTAAAAGGTTTTCTTTTATAGTTAAGAAGTCTTTTTTTAAAACTATCATATCAACCCTGTCTTTATATGTGTTATCCACAAAAAGTGAATAATAATAATTTAAAGTGTTTTTGTTGAAAAGTTTATAATCAACCTGAGCAAAAGCTTCCTGACCAATAAGTGAGTCAAGTATCGGAGCTAACTTAATAGAATATATATTCCCCAACTGGTTTTCTATTCCGAGAAGTTTGATTTTTTCTTTATTGATTTCAATATAATCCAATAATGCCTGTGTTTGCTGACTTGATGACCACAAATTTAACCATGAATTACCCAGTTCTGTTTTTGTGTCCCCTCCGTTTGTAATATTTTGCGATGCATAATACATTTCCCAAAATCCGCCACCTTCAAAAGCAAGTGTATTAAAATCCATTTCTTCAATAAGATATTTAATCAGTCTGGTTTTTGCTTCAAATGTTGTACCGTCGCCGTGACTACTTTCCCCTAAAATCACAATTTGCTTATCTTTTAATATTTCTTTGAAAAACTCTAAATCCGAAAAATCAACATTATCAGGATTAACACTAAGAATAGGTGTAATTTGAGACTTGTAGCAATTTTCATATATAAAGTTTTGCCCTGTCAGATTGTTGGACACTAATAAAGTCATCAAGAATAAAAAAAAATGCTTCATAATTCGTTTTTTAGATTACAAATATCTCAGCTATATCATCAATATAAAGAATATACTTTTCAATTTTCTCATATCCCATTTCCTTTATTAAATCAGCATATTTATTAATCTGTTTTTTGTGTTTTTCTTCTGCTTTCCCGGTTTTATAATCAATCACAATTACCCGGTCATCAATAAAGACAACACGGTCGGGGCGATATTTTTGTCCGTCTGGTAAAAGTATTTCTTCTTCTGCTTTTACAATAATTCCTTTTTCAAAAAACGGTTTTATTTCAGGTTTGGATATCAGTTTGTGAATAATAACTGAAAGCTCCGCTCTTTCATTTTTATCAATAATTCCTTGCAAATTAAAATCTTCAAGAACATTTTCAATGTCATCTTCAGTAATTATCTCCGCCAAAATAGAGTGAATGAGTTTACCTCTTTCGCTTTTCCCAATAGGGTCGTCAACATCCCAAACTTCAGGTGCACCGGTACTTATCAGCACCCTATCACGCCAAGGATTTGAAATAAATGAATTTAATTTATAAATATTATCTGCGGTCTCTTTTTCTTTTTTAATATAATTTTCGGTTTCCCCGAATAAATATTCTTCTTTATTTGCTTCCCATTGAGATGTCTGATTAAGGAAATTATACAAAATAGCAGGAACGGATTTTATCTCCTTTGGTGGCTTTGTAATCGCACTTGACAAAATATACAAACGCTCTGTAGGTCTCGTCATCACCACATATAAAAGATTAATTATATCAAGAAATGATTTTGCCATTTCCTCATCATATTGTGAGGCGTAAGCAGTATTTTCCAAACTTTTTGTTGTATCAAGCAAAGCAGCCTTAAGTTCGGGAATATCAGGATCGTCAAAGTCAATCAAAATTTCATTCTTTGTTGCTTTCAATTTCTGATCGGCAAACGGAAAAATCACCACAGGAAACTCCAACCCCTTTGCTTTATGGATTGTCATTATGTTTA
>DAOVNY010000184.1 GCA_030630005.1 Bacteroidales bacterium
AATTGATGAGCTTAACAATGTTGAATTAGAAGTTTATCCAAACCCGAACAATGGTATATTTAAGTTTGTAATAAATACTTCTGAAAATCTTAAATTAAATTACAGAATATTTAATTCAACCGGTAAACTGGTACTTGAAAAACATGATATTAGTATTAATAATACCTACGATGAAACTATAAACCTTTCAACTTTCGCCGAAGGTATTTATTATCTTTTTGTTGAAACTGATAAAGGTGTGATAAACAGAAAGATTATCGTTAGATAGCTTTTTTATTATTCTAAAAAATAAAAACCGTAGTACTAAAAATATAGTGCTACGGTTTTTTTAATATGTTGGGCATGGTAATAATCAGACAATTAACAAAGATGCATGTAAAATTCAATTAGAAAAAATCAAGGAACTTAAAAAAATATTATATTTACCAATTAAAATTTGGGATTTTTAGATTTAAAGACTTGATAATAAGCCAATAAATTATTATCGAAAGGGAATTACAATTATGATTAAAAAAGTACTTATTGCCAACAGGGGAGAAATTGCCATAAGGGTGATGAGATCGTGCAGAGAAATGGGAATCAAATCTGTTGCGGTATATTCCGAAGCAGACAGAACATCAATGCATGTAAGATATGCTGACGAAGCCTATTTTATTGGACCCTCGCCCTCTAATGAAAGTTATTTGGTGATAGATAAAATAATTGGTGTAGCAAAAAAATGTAAAGCCGATGCAATTCATCCGGGATATGGATTTTTATCAGAAAATGCTGAGTTTTCGGAAAGATGTAAAAAAGAGGGTTTGATATTTATTGGTCCTTCTGCTTATGCTATCAATACAATGGGTGACAAACTCACAGCGAGAAAAACTATGATAGCTGCAGGAATCCCGATAATCCCCGGAACTAAGGAAGCAATAAAAGATGTTAATAAAGCTGTAGAAGTAATTAAGAATATTGGTTTGCCGGTTATGATAAAAGCTTCATCGGGTGGGGGTGGAAAAGGTATGAGACTTGTAAAAGACGAAAAAGAAATTATAAGCTCTATCAATGCTGCAAAATCTGAAGCTATGACATCATTTGGCGATGATGCTGTTTATATTGAAAAATATATTGAATCACCTCATCATATCGAATTTCAAATATTGGCTGATAATTTCGGAAACACAATTCATCTTTTTGAAAGAGAATGTTCAGTTCAACGCCGGCATCAAAAAGTTGTTGAGGAAACTCCTTCGCCTCTGATGAATGATGAGATAAGAGAAAAAATGGGTGAAACTGCTGTTGCTGCTGCTAAGGCAGTTAATTACAGCGGAGCAGGAACAATTGAGTTTATTGTTGATAATGATCTTAATTACTATTTTCTTGAGATGAATACTCGTCTGCAGGTTGAACATCCAATCACCGAAAGGGTAGTTGGTGTTGACCTTGTAAAACAACAAATTCTGATAGCTAATAACGAGAAATTAAAACTCAAACAAGAAGAGTTAAAACAAAGCGGTCACGCAATAGAATTCAGGATATATGCCGAAGATCCTGATAAAGATTTTGTTCCAAGTCCCGGAGTTATCAAAAACCTTACCGAACCTCTCGGAACCGGTGTCCGCCACGACGGTTATATTTATGAAGGATATGAAATACCAATGTATTACGATCCTCTGATTTCAAAACTTATTGTGTGGGGAAAAAACCGTGAAGAAGCAATAAAAAGATTAAAAAGATCCTTGTATGAATATAAGATAACAGGAGTTAAAACGACTATTAAATTCCTTGAGAGAATACTTGATACTGATGATTTTAAGAGCGGAAAATATAATACTCATTTTATCGAAAAGAACAAGAATGTGCTAATGTCGCCGCAAAAAAGTAAAGGTAATTTTGAAAATATTGCAATTATTGCAGCAAGCATTGATTATATTACAAAACTTGAAAAACTTCAACCTAAAAAACCAACCCAGAATCTTGGAAACAGTTGGAAAGATTTTGGTAGAAAACGAAGTATTTTAAGGTTATGGAAATAAAAACTTTAGGCACTAAATAAGTGTCGGTCTATAAAGCCAGAAAATTTAAAATAAATAATAAAAATCACAAATGACAAGCACCAAATTTCAAACAAATTACAATGTTCAAAAATTCAATAACCAAACCTGTTTCAAGCTGTTTGATTATTTTGTAATTGATATTTGGAATTTATTTGTTATTTGATTTTTTGTTATTTGGTGCTTTATTGGATAAATTATTTGACTTTATAGATAGACACTAAATGAAAATAAAATAAAAAACAAAAATATATATAACTATGTCACTCGAAATAAAAATAGATGACAGAACAGCCAATATCCAATTTTTGGAAAGAGATGGAGGAAAATTAAAGATCGACATTGATGGCAAAAAATACAATGTTGATGTTGTGATGGTTAAAGAAGGTGTTTATTCAATTATTCATAAAGGTATTTCATATAATGTTGAGTTGATTGAAAACAAAAACAGTAAAAAATATATCGTAAATACCTTATATAAAACTTATGATATTGAAATAATTGATGCAGAAAGCAAGTATTTAAAACGCAAAAAACAGGATGAAGCAGATGACGAAAGCATTATATCTTCTCCTATGCCTGGGAAAATTGTAAAAATTCCTGTTAAAGCGGGTGATAAAGTTAAAGCCGGAGACACTGTAGTAATTGTTTCGGCAATGAAAATGGAAAATGAATATAAAGTAAAAAAAGACAGAATAATAAAAGATATCATGGTTAAAGTAGGTGATACTATTGATGAAGATCAACCATTAATTATAATCGAATAAACAAAACGGTTCTACTACTATTTTAGTGAAACCGGACAAATGCAAAAATGATTAAATGCTTAAATGCGAAAATAAAAACAAAAATATGTTAACATTACAAGATAAATTTGACCAATTCGAGGAAAAAAATAAAAAGGCAGAACTTGGTGGTGGAGAAAAAAGAATTGAACGACAGCATAAAGCCGGCAGACTAACTGCACGCGAAAGGCTTATATTTTTGCTTGACCCTAACACATTTGTCGAACTTGACAAATTCGTAACTCACAGAGCCACGGATTTCGATATGGAAAAGAACAAGATCCTCGGAGATGGAGTTGTTACCGGTTATGGAAAAATTGACGACAGATTGGTTTATGTTTTTGCCCAGGATTTCACTGTGTTTGGTGGAACTATGAGTCGGGCAAATGCTGATAAAGTTGTCAAAATAATGGAGCTTGCTATGAAAATGGGAGCACCAATTATTGGACTAAATGATTCGGGTGGAGCACGTATTCAGGAAGGTGTTGAAAGCCTTGGCGGATATGCTGATATTTTTTATCTTAACACGATGGCATCGGGTGTGGTACCTCAAATTTCTGCTATTCTTGGTCCTTGTGCCGGTGGTGCGGTTTATTCTCCGGCTATTACCGATTTTATTTTCATGGTCAAAGAGTCGAGTTATATGTTTGTAACCGGTCCCGATGTTATCAAAACCGTAACTCACGAAGAAGTTACCAAAGAAGAGCTTGGTGGCGCCATGACCCATAATTCTAAAAGTGGTGTTGCCCATTTTATATCCAATGACGATGAAGAATCAATGATGATGGTCAGAGAGCTAATGAGTTTTCTTCCTTCAAACAATATGGAAGATCCTCCGGTTGTTCCTTGTACTGATAATATTAAAAGAGAAGATAAAAAATTAAATAGTATTATTCCGGTTGAACCAAACAAACCTTATGATATGCGGGATATTATTATCTCTGTTGTTGATGATAATAATTTCTTTGAGGTTCAACCTCATTACGCTAAAAATATGGTTATTGGTTTTGCCAGATTAGGTGGAAGGTCAGTAGGTATTGTTGCTAATCAACCGGCAAGTCTTGCGGGAGTTCTTGATATAAACTCTTCGATAAAGGGTGCAAGATTTGTAAGGTTTTGTGATGCTTTTAATGTTCCCCTTATTACCTTTGAAGATGTTCCCGGATTTTTACCCGGCACAACTCAGGAATGGGGTGGAATAATAAAACACGGAGCAAAACTTTTATATGCATTCTCTGAAGCTACGGTTCCCAAAATTACTCTTATCACACGTAAAGCTTATGGAGGAGCTTATGATGTAATGTCGAGTAAACATATTGGAGCAGATATAAATTATGCTTACCCGACTGCTGAAATTGCAGTGATGGGTTCTGAAGGTGCTGTAAATATCATTTTCAGAGATGCTTTAACACCGGAAGAAAAGAAAAAAGCAGTAGAAAATTATCAAAATACTTTTGCCAGTCCGTATAAAGCTGCTGAATTAGGATTTATTGATGAAATAATTTATCCTCATCAAACAAGATACAAACTGATACAGGCATTGGAAATGTTGCAATCGAAAAGCAAGTCCAACCCTCCGAAAAAACATGGGAATATTCCTTTGTAATTTTTGTAATTATAATTTTTTTGTATTGGGGAATAGGAAGTGTGGAGTAGTGGAGTAGTGGAGTAATGGAGTAATGGAGTGATGGAGTGATTCATATAGTACATCAATAATATTTAGTCGAACCTGAAAAACAATTTAATTGCAGTGATATCAACATAAAGACGTTGATAACTGGTTAAAAATACATGAATAATATTGCAAGATATTTTGTATTTTTAACAAAAACCTTGCAAAAGATGATAGGAAAAACAGATAAAACACCGCAGTTAAATATTTTTAAAATTCCATTAAACCAATTCATAAATCTTAATCAAAAACTTTGTTTATTATCAAAGAA
>DAOVNY010000128.1 GCA_030630005.1 Bacteroidales bacterium
GTGAAATAACAGCAAACACATTTTTATTTTTCTTTGGTGCCGCCTTTTTAAATAAATCACTTAATGTACTTTTCAATTTTTTTGCATCAGAATGGTAAAACCTTCCGGCAGCAACGGCTTCGCGGTTAATAATTTCTCTTTGCATATCTTTTTCTTGTGAATTACAATTAGTTAAAAATGATAAGATCAATATATTTATTAATAATATTTTAATTTTTCTATTCATAATTTATTATATTCGTATGATATTTAGAATCCTAATTATTGAACAAATATACGAAATTCAAATGTAGAATACAAAGAAATCTAATCAGTATAATTAAAAATATGAGATTAACATCACAAAATATTATTAAATTATCAATAATAATAATAGGAATAACTACTATAATCACTCAGATAATTCTTTTGCGTGAATTTTTATCGGTATTTTTTGGTAACGAATTGGTAATGGGAATTATTCTTGCAAACTGGATGCTGTTAACAGGAGCAGGTGCATATCTCGGAAAATTCTTTAAAAATTTTAAAAACAAAATTTCAATTATCATTACTCTACAAGTGGTACTCGCAATAATACCTATTATTACTGTTTTTTTACTTAATGTCCTTAAAAATGAAATATTCCCCGTTGGCAGTATGGTCAGTCTTACCGATATTATTTACAGTTCTTTTGTTTTACTGATTCCTTTATGTGTGTCTTCCGGAATTACATTTACTGTTTTCAGTACTATAATATCAGAAAAATCAAATTCAAATCGTATAAATAATGTTTATTACTTAGAATCCTTCGGGAGTTTGTTCGGAGGAATAATTTTTAATTTTCTTCTGTTATTTTTCTTTTCAGCTTTCCAGATATTGACAATAATTCTTACAATAAATTTTCTTGCGGCTACTCTTTTGGCAATCACTACGAAGATGAAACTGCACGGAATAATAATCCCTGTTATCTTTTTGTTCATTTTTACAATTATAGTGAAATATGATATTGAAAGTACTTCTCTAAAATATTTGTACAAAGGGCAAGACATCATTTATTTAAAAGAAAATCAATATGGGAAATTACTTGTTTCAAAAACCGATGAACAGTTAAATTTTTACGAAAACGGAGTTTCGCTTTTCTCAACAAATAATATTATCGAAAACGAAGAATCAGTCCATTATGCGATGGTTCAACATTTCAATCCAAAGAATATTTTATTAATTTCAGGTGGTATCTCAGGAAGCATTCAGGAAATTTTAAAATATGATATTGACAAGGTAGATTATCTTGAATTAAATCCGGGAATAATTGATGTCGGATATTTGTTTTCACAGATTCACAAAACACGAAAACTTAATATTATTAGTAAAGATGCTCGTCTTTTTATAAAAAAAACACAAAATAAATATGATGTGGTTTTGGTAAATTTACCTGAACCGACTACTGCCCGGATAAACCGTTTTTATACTTACGAATTCTTTTCAGAATTAAAGAAAAAACTTAATAAAGATGCAGTAATTTCTATCTCCTTAGGTTCTTCTCAAAATTATTTAAGTAAAGAGGAAATAAATACTAATTCGATAATGTTCAACACTTTACAAAGCTGTTTTAAAAATATTATTATTATTCCCGGAAATAAAAATTTCTACCTTGCATCGGATGCAAAATTAAGTCACCAAATTACACAGTTAGTTAAAAATAAAAATATTGAAAATGAATATGTAAACGATAATTATTTAGATGATGAACTTTTAACACAGCGAAGCAATTTTATTCGAAATTCACTTTCTACTGAAAGCGGGATCAACAAAGATTTTAAACCGGTGTCGTATTACAGGCAATTATTATTATGGATGAGTTATTTCAAAGATAATGTCCTGATAATTTCAATTGTGGTTTTTATAATATTGGTTTTTATCCTGTTAAAGATAAATATTATAAGTCTTGGACTTTTTGCCGGAGGATTTGCAGCTTCATCATCGGAAATTATAATACTTATTTCATTCCAGATAATTTACGGATATGTTTACCACATAACCGGAATAATAATTACTTTGTTCATGGCAGGATTGGCAATAGGTTCGTTCTTCCTGCCAAAGTTATTCAAAGTTATAAATAAAAATCTCTTTATCAGATTACAATTTTGCATTGGAATTTTTTCTATTATTTTACCGTTTATCATTATCGCTTGTAATATTTTTAATCTTGAAACAGCCATACTGCATACAATTTTTTATTTACTTACATTATTGATATCTATGATGACAGGATTACAATTTGCCATTGCTACCAAGATTCGCAAATCAAAAATACCATCGCTTGCCGCCGAATCGTACAGTAGTGACCTGCTTGGTTCAGCAATTGGAGCTTTGCTGACTTCTGCCCTACTTATTCCATTACTGGGAATTATTTATGTTGGGATACTGATAGGTTTTTTGAATATTATTTGTGGTTTGATAATTTTGCTGAGAAGAAATAAAATTATATCTTTACGCTGATGAGTAAATCAGAAAATAAAATAAGCAAACGAAATTTTCTTAAATACGGATTTTACGGTACATGCGGAATAATTGCAGGACTAAGTAATATTGATCTTATTGCCGGAAAAATCTCAAAAGTTACTTCAGGCTTACCTCCTGTTTCTCCGGATAAACTATGGAAATGGAGTAAAGAAGCACATTATTATGTTGAAACTCCAAAAGGGTTAAAATGCCGTTTATGCCCCCATGCATGCGTATTGGAAGACGGAGAAACAGGCGATTGCAAAACCAGAATTGCTATAAATAACAAATTATACACAATTGTTTATGGAAATCCATGTGCAATTCATGTTGATCCAATTGAAAAAAAACCGCTTTATCATTTTTTACCGACAAGTCGTGTATTTTCTGTAGCTACCGCCGGTTGTAATCTTGCCTGCCTTAATTGTCAAAACTGGCAAATATCCCAAGTATCACCAAAAGAAACCACTAATTATGATCTCATGCCCGATAAACTGGTACAAAAAGCAATTTCATATAACTGTAAATCTATAGCTTACACTTATTCAGAGCCTATTGTGTTTTATGAATATATGTTTGACTCAGCAAAAATTGCACATGAAAATAATATTAAAAACGTATTTATTTCGGCAGGATATATTGAAGAAAAACCATTGCGTAAACTCTCAAAATATATTGATGCTGCAAATATCGATTTAAAATCATTCAGTAACGATATTTATGAGATGTTGAATGCAGGCACACTTCAGCCCGTGCTAAACACACTTAAAATACTGAAAGAAGAAAATGTGTGGCTTGAGATCACAAATCTGATAGTACCAAATTGGACAGATGATATGGATATGATAAAAAAAATGTGTGACTGGCTTTATGATAATGGTCTTGCTGACTGCCCTTTGCATTTCAGCAGATTTACACCAACGTATAAATTAACACAACTGCCGTTTACATCGGCTACAACACTTGAAAAAGCCAGAAAAATTGCACTGAATGCAGGTATCAAATATGTTTACATAGGAAATGTAGTTGGATCAAAAGCTGAAAACACTAACTGCCCAAATTGCGGTAAAACACTGATCGAACGTAAAGGTTTTAGAATAATTAATAACTCTATTAAAAATAATAAATGTTCATTTTGTGATGAAAAAATCGCTGGTGTGTGGGAATAAAAAATTTATTTTACTTTTATCAAATCCACATACACCGGTAAATGATCGCTAAATCCTCCAATGTATTTATTTCCGTAGTATGTTCGAAATGGCTTTATTCCTAAATATTTTTCATCTTCTTGAAATAAAAAATCGGCATTAAATATCCTTGCCCCTACCCTATTGATTTTCATTTCATTAGAATTATTTAACATGCCTCCGGAAACAATTATCTGATCAAAAGTATTCCAGTTTTCTTTGAATTTTAATGATCCTGACGGGTTTTCAACTTTTTTCTTAAACATTAGATTAACCAGATTATTTCGTTTAATATCATTTATTTTTCCAGATGCTTTTAAAAATTTACTAAGACTTTTATCACCCGGATCATCATTAAAATCACCCATTATAATTACATTAGGATGTGGAGTTGCAATCAATATAGAATCGACTTTTTGTCGTAAAATCTTAGCCACAAAATTTCGTTTCGGCTGTGTTTTCATCAAACCACCATACCTCGAAGGCCAGTGATTTATAAATAAATGCAGAGTATCCGAATCAAAAAGCAAAGCTTTAACATATAATATATCTCTGGTTTTTAAATCCTTATCAAAAGGGAAATTAATCCTTATCGGAGATGAGAACAGCGGTTGGAATTTTTCGGGATTATAAAGTAATGCAACATCAATACCTCTGATATCAGGTGATTCATGATGAATGATTTTGTAATTAAAATTTTTAAGTGGTGTGGAATTAACTAATTTCTCCAAAACAAAATAATTTTCAACTTCACATAAACCGATAATGCCCGGAGCATTCCATTCTCCAACAGCCATAAGTGTTTTATAAATATTATTGATTTTCGTTCTGAATTTATATTGATCCCACGATCTTATTCCGCCGGGTGTAAATTCTTCATCATTTGTTTCCGTGTCATCATAAATGTCAAAAAGATTTTCAACATTATAAAAAACCAGTCTGATACTATCATGTTCTGCATTTTTATTAATTCCCTGATCATTAGTTAAAACTGAAGTTGTTTTCTCACTTTGTGAAAAAGTAATCTGAACAAATAAAAACAACAAACAAAAGAGAAATATTTTTTTATATACATCCATAAATGAATGCAAACTTATGAAAAAATTCATGTAAATTATCACTGACAATTTTAAATTTGTATTTATTTTTTTAAATTCAAAATTTCTTTTTTCAAAGGAGGCTTAATATTAATTCGGAAATAGTTAAATTTGCTCGGAAACTTATTTGAATATTAGAAACGGGAAAATATTTTATTATAGTCTGTATATCATATATATACATGCTATTGTAAATAACTTTTTAAAAAAAAGCGATAAAAAGCGGTCACCTTTTAGTAAAAAACGGAATAAATAATTGTAGAGTGGTTAAATTAAAAGCTGAAGAAATACTTTTAGGAATAAAAGTACAAGATAATAAAGTTCTTAATTATGTTTATGATGAATTTTTTTTAAATATCAATTCATTCGTTTTAAATAATAGTGGAAATAAAAGTGATGCTGAAGATATTTTTCAGGAAGCTATCATAATAATCTTCCGAAAAATAAAAAACGAACAATTGACACTAACATGTAGCTTTTATACTTATCTGTTTTCGGTATGTAAAAAGCTATGGTTAAAACAACTCGAAAAAAAACAAGAGTTAATAGATATAACGAATTTAGAAAATGAAATTACTGAACCGGATAATGAGGTGGAATTGTTTAAAAAAAATGAAAAATTCAGATTATATCAAAAACATTTCAAAAAATTAACAAAAACCTGTCAAAAAGTATTACAATTAACAATAAAAAATATACCATTAATAATAGTAGCAAAAAAAACAGGATTTAAAAATGCAGAATCAGTTAAAAGAAGAAAATACAAATGTAAAAAACAATTGATCAGAATAATAAGATCTGATCCTACATATCGAAAAATTATAAATGATAATAAATAAAACAAATAAGCAAATGACATCCAGTAACTTTGAAATTATCGAACGCGACATCAACGGAGAACTTTCTAAGGAAGAAGCCAAATGGGTTAAAAACAGAATAAAAACCAATTTTCAATTCGCTGAGGAATATAAATTACAACTTGAAATAGATGAAGCAATCAGCGAAAATGAAATAATAGATCTGCGCGAAAATTTGAAAAATATTTTTGAACAGAAAACAGACTCCAAAAGAGGAATTATCAGGAGGATGATATCTTTTGATGATTATGTTAGACCGGCTGTAGCTGCCGCTGTTCTGGTAGCATTGGTTATAGCGGGTATTTTGCTTTTCAGTACAAGCAAAAACTACACAAATAATCAATTGTTCACTATGAATTACGAAAGCATTTCTGCAATTTCAAATACACGTTCGGTAAATAATAATTCAGATCAATTAATGAAAAATGCTTTCCAATTGTATGAGCAAAAGCAATTTATAGAAGCTATTGAAATATTTAAAAATTACGAATCGGATAAACTCGTACAATTTTTTCTTGGAATATCCTACATCGAAATTGATCAATATCAAAATGCTTCATTTGTTTTTTCAAATATCCTAAATGATAATAACAATCTATTTACAGAAGAAAGCAGATGGTATTTGGGCTTATGTTATCTAAAATTAAATCAAACACAAAAAGCAAAAGATATATTCAACAAAATAGCAAACAGTAACAGTATCAATAAAATAAAAGCGGAAAAGATATTAAAATCATTGTAAAAACAATAAAAAGAAAATCGTAACTAATATACCATATTTATTTCTTACAACAGCAGAACCTTCGTTTAATAACAACAAGAATTATTATCGCAATAAATAAAATGCCCGCAAACCAAATAATTATATATGGATTAAAGGCTTTTGCTGTAATAGCTTTTACATTTCCTATACAAACATATTGTGACCAGAAAAATGGATGAGCCCTAAATTGCTTTGCATTTTCAAGATAATTAAGTTTTGCCATTTGCAGAGCTTTATCTTTGGGTAATCCTTTTTTCAGGTTTTTGTAAAAATCTGTCATGATCCCTGCACCGGATCTGTCGTTAACTTCCCATAATGTCATTATTATACTTGGAACACCACTATACATAAATCCACGTGCCAGGCTCAGTATTCCTTCTCCCTTTTGCAATCTGCCAGAACCGGTGTTACAAGCACTTAAAACAACCATACGTGCATTTAAATCTAAATTATATACCTCATAAGTATTAAGGAAATTATCCTGTACAGAATCCTCCGAAAGAGTAAAAAC
>DAOVNY010000021.1 GCA_030630005.1 Bacteroidales bacterium
AAATAATTCTCTTGCAAAAATGAATAAACGAACTGTGTTTTATATGAATAAGATAAGGTTTAATTAATTAGTACTTAAAGTGAACTAAAGTTTGGAATGCCTAAAGTTAAAAGCAGCTATAAGATATTTAAGATGGATAATAAAGAATTTATAACTTTAGGTTCTAAATAGAAGCAAAGATTTAATAAGAATAATGAAAATATTGAAATTAGTAAAACGATATATAAAATATCTTGCTCTGGCAAAGACAAAATATAATATTCATTCACCCTTTGTTTATGATCTTATTACTGAGGTGATGGAAGATAAAACGGATTACCCTGTATATTCCGTAGTTAATAATCTTAAAAGCAGTCTTCTGAAAAATTCAAATCCTCTCGAAACAATTGATTTTGGTGCAGGAGCAACAGCTTTTCCGTATTCAACAAAAATCAGGAAAGTTAATAAAATTGCCAAACAAACCAAGCAACCGGATAAAATTGCACATCTACTTTTCAGGATTGTAAAACATTTTAAACCCGATACAATTCTTGAATTAGGGACTTCACTCGGGATTAGTTCAATATATTTTTCTTATGCTTCTCCGCAAGGGAAAATAACCACCATTGAGGGTTGTGCAAGTGTTGCATCTGAAGCACAAAACAATTTTAATAAACTAAGTTTGAAAAATATTAATGTATTAATTGGAAATTTTGATACTATTTTGCCAAAGTATTTGAAAAAAATTAATAATTTAGACTTCGTTTTTTTTGATGGTAACCATCGAAAAGAACCTACAGTAAAATATTTTAAGGCTTGTTTGCCAAAAGCTAATGAAAATTCGATCTTTGTTTTTGATGATATTCACTGGTCGGAAGGCATGGAAGAAGCATGGGAAACTATTAAGAAAAACCCGGAGGTTACTGTTACTATTGATCTTTTTTATATGGGAATTGTTTTCTTTAAAAAAGATATAAATAAGCAGGATATAATACTGAAATTAAAATTATAAATAGATCATAAATATATCACAAATATGAAAGAAGTAATAAAATTAGAAAATATAGCAAGACATTTTCAGGTTGGTACCGAGGTTGTTCGTGCTCTCAGAACTATCACACTTTCGATAAAGAAAAATGAATTTGTTGCATTGATGGGTCCATCAGGATCAGGAAAATCAACATTGATGAATTTACTTGGATGCCTTGATACACCCACATCAGGACGATATTTCCTTAACGGGAATGATGTAAGTGAAATGAATGATAATGAATTGGCAGAAGTGAGAAACAAAGAAATAGGGTTTATTTTCCAGACTTTTAATCTTTTGCCTCGCTCTACAGCATTGGAAAATGTTATGCTTCCTTTAATATATGCCGGTTTTGGAAAAGCTGACAGAAAAAATCGTGCCGAAGAAGTTCTGGAAAACGTACAACTTTCTGACAGGATAATGCACAAGCCTAACGAGCTTTCGGGTGGACAGCGACAAAGGGTTGCTATTGCAAGAGCCTTAGTTAACAAACCTTCGATAATTCTTGCAGATGAGCCAACAGGTAATCTTGATTCTAAAACTTCGATTGAAATTATGGGATTATTAGAAGAAATTCATAAGCTCGGAAATACAATTATTGTGGTAACACACGAAGAAGATATTGCTCGTCATGCTCACAGGATCATCCGTTTAATTGATGGAGAAATAGAATCAGATAAGATTAATAAAGATGTTACTACAATAGCTGATTATAAGAACGGAAATCATGTGAAATGAACCTCTTATTAATTTCTATTCTGTTGGGAATTTAATGGGCAATTGATTAATGATTAATGATTAAATGCGTAAATTAACATCATACTTATAACTTCTGAAATTCAGAACTCCTGACCTTTTACTTGTATTTCAAATTATTAGCGCCTTTCTTTCGTAAAATAAATTTGTCGTGCATTATTGCGGCAGAGCCGCTAAATATTTGTAGAAATTAATTCATGTTTTAGATTGAGGTGCAGAGCACCGAAATATGTAATTTTAGTATGCAATAATATTACGGTGCTCTGCACCTTTTAATGAAATTTATAAATTCTAATAAATTTGTGACACAAAAAATTACGTTAAGTCAGGGGTTCCGAAACTCCAATTTACATCTCCACCAAATACGGATTTGATTTTTTCTCAAAACCAATGCTGGTATCCGGTCCGTGACCGCAATAAACTTTTGTGTCATCAGGCAAAGTAAAAAGTTTTTCTCTGATGTTTTTCAAAAGCAAATCCATGTTTCCTGTCGGGAGGTCGGTTCTGCCAATGCTTTGATTAAAAAGAACATCACCAACAATCACAAATTTATCTTTGCTGCTGTACAAACAAATACTGCCGTCAACATGACCGGGAGTATAAAAAACTTCTAATTCTGAATTACCAAATTTTACAATATCACCTTCTTTAAGAAAAGTAGTTGGTTCTTTCAATGGTTCAACATCAAAGCCAAAAGCTACTCCGTGATTTTTCGCATTTTTGTGAAAACTTAATCCTTTTTTATGTATCTCCAAACCTATTTTATATTCTTCAACAACAAAATTATTACCAAGAATATGATCGACATGACAATGAGTATCAATAGCTTTTACAGGTTTTAATCCGTTTTGAGATATAAAATTTGTTAGTTCGTTTTTTTCGTGGTCATCGTAACATGCTGCATCAATAATTATACATTCTTTTGTTTCGTCGTATAAAATAATGGTATTGACATAGAAAGGATTGAAAACTAATTTTTTTACCTGTATCATTATTTTTATTTTTCTTCGCTTTATTAAATTCGTAATAATATTATTTATTTTGCAAAGTTATTATTTAATTTAGCAATTAATATTTATGCTGTTATTTTTATAATGATTCGAATTTCCAAAATATTAAAAAAAAGCCTTCTCAAAGTAACAATTGCTTTGATGCTTTTGTTTTTTGCCTTAACGGGATATTCGCAATTTTATAATGGCTCGCAGTTGGAATTCGGAAAAAATCGCGTACAGTTCCAGGAATTTCTTTGGACATATTATATAATTGATAATTGCGATATTTATTTTTATCGTAATGGGAAAGAGCTGGCTGTCTTTACCGCAAAATATGCAGAAAATTATATCCCCAAAATAGAAAGAAAGCTCGAATCAAACTTCTCAAAAAAGATTCGTTTTATCATATTTAACAACCTTACGGATCTCAAACAAAGTAATATCGGTTTAATAAATGATGAACAATACAATACAGGTGGTGTTACTCACATTGTTGGTGATAAGGTTTTTCTGTATTTTAACGGGAGTCACAAAAATTTTGAAAAACAGATCAGGGCAGGCATTGCTAATGTGTTAATTGATGACATGATGCATGGAGGGAGTGTTGGTTCTCAGATAAAAAGCTCTACTTTATTTGTTTTGCCGGACTGGTATCTTAATGGTCTGATCTCATTTTTGTCAGAAGAATGGAGTACTGATATCGACAATCTTGTGAAAACCGGAATAATGTCGGGAACTTACGAAAAATTTAATCATTTAATCGGCAATGACGCAGTTTTTGCCGGGCATTCTTTATGGAAATACATTAATGATAAATATGGAAGTTCATCAATTCCCAATATCGTCCACATGACACAGATCAGCCGAAATATCGAAAACGGATTTTTATATGTAGTAGGAACCTCTTTTAAAAATCTTATTAAAGAATGGAAACAACATTATAAAGATGTTTATGAATCGGATGATAAAATGGGTGAAATACCCGCGGGAACTTTATTAAAAAAAATAAAGGATAATTGTGTTTATAGTAATTTAAAAGTCAGTCCCGATAAAAAATATATTGCCTTTACTACAAATGAATTAGGGAAATATAAAATATGGCTTCACGACATAAATACCGGAAAATCAAAGAAAATATATAAATCGGGGTTTAAACTTGATGAAAAAACAGATTATTCTTTTCCATTACTTGCATGGCATCCTACAGCAAAAATATTATCTTTTATTGTTGAACAAGAAGGATTGATTTATCTGTATTTATATACACTTGAAACAAAAAAATTCGTAAAACAAATTTTAATAAATTTTGAAAAAATCCTCGACTATTCTTATTCTCCCGATGGAAAATATTTTGTAATGTCGGCAGTAAGAAAAGGTCAATCAGATATTTACACTTTTAATATTGCAGCAAGTTCACATTTTCAAATCACTAACGATATTTACGATGATATGCATCCTGCATTTTTTAAAAATACCTCAAAAATTCTTTTTAGTTCAAACCGAATTAATGATACTATTAGTTTTGATGAAAATATACCTGATGAAATTCCGGCAAATATGGACATTTTTCTTTACGACCATTCATCAAAAAGTAATATTCTTCATAAAATAACAAATACTCCTTTTACTAATGAAATTCAACCACAGGAATATCTTGATGGGTACATTTCATATTTAAGTGATGAAAACGGTATTTATAATCAACACATTGCTCTTTTCGACAGTACTATAAGTTTTGTTGATACCACAATTCATTACAGATATTTTACTCATTCATTTACTGTAACGAATCATTCAAGAAATATAATTGAACAAAATATTAACATTTCAGCAAAAACAAATTCTAAGATAATTTATGATGATCAGGTTTTTAAAATGTTTGTGAAAGATTTGTTACCTGTTGACCAACTGACACACTATGAATTAATAAACACAAATTATCGTGATAAAATTATTTCATCAGGGAAAGAAAAAATCAAAGAAAAACCAAAACCTTTAATTGTTGAAAAAAGGAAAAAATATCGCGAGAGATTTTCAACAGTTTATGTGGGCAATATTTATAATGCACAAAAAAAAGATGAAGTAGATATTGATAATTATACCTTCGATAAACAAAGCTACGACAAGATAGGTGATAAAACATCGAAAGAAGACGATTTTAAACTTCCTAAAAGAAGAAATTACAAAGTTGAATACATGATAAATAACCTTGTAACACAGGTTGATTTCACTTTTTTGAATTCCACTTATCAGCCATTTTCCGGAGGAGGCTCACCTATTTACATGAATCCGGGATTTAATGGTTTAATGAAAATAGGGATTACTGATCTTTTGGAAGATTACCGGATTACTGGAGGAGTGCGACTAAACTCAAATCTTGAAAATAACGAATACTTATTAAAATTCACAAACTTAAAACATCGTCTTGACAGAGAAATAATATTTCACCGTCAATCGGTTGAATATTACGGCAATTATTCAATTATCAGATTTCAATCGCATGAATTATATTACGTGCTGAAATGGCCATTTAATCAGGCAATGTGTGTAAAAGGAACCGCTATGCTCAAAAATGATGTAGTGGTATTTTTAGCAACCGATCAGGGCAATCTTCAGATACCAAATAATTATTTAAACTGGACAAGCCTGAAAGGAGAATTTATTTTTGATGCAACACGATCTTTAGGAGTAAATTTACTTGAAGGAACACGTTATAAAATATTTGGAGAATATTACAAACTGATAGATAAAGAGTCGATAAATATGGTAGTACTGGGAATGGATTTTCGTCATTATCAAAAAATTCACAGGAATTTTATTTGGGCAAACCGCTTTGCTGCAAGTACTTCATTCGGAAAAAACAAACTGATTTATTATATGGGAGGTGTTGACAATTGGTTGCTCCCGAAATTTAATCAGGAAACACCAATCGATTTTTCACAAAACTATGCCTATCAAACCATTGCCACAAATATGCGTGGTTTTGATCAGAATATTCGTAACGGGAATAATTTTTTTATTTTAAATACCGAACTTAGATTTCCTGTTTTTAAATACTTTTTTAATCGTCCGATAAAATCAGATTTTTTAAATAATTTTCAGATCGTAGGTTTTGCAGATGTAGGAACTGCATGGACAGGCTGGAACCCGTATTCAAAAGATAATTCATTTTATACAAGCACTATCGAAGAAGGTCCGTTTACTATCACAGTTGAAGTGCAAAAAGAACCAATTGTTGCAGGATTTGGCGGTGGGTTAAGAACAAAAATTTTTGGATATTTTGTAAGAGGAGATATTGCATGGGGCATTGAAGATGGAGCAATAAAATCGTATATTTTTTATCTTTCTTTGAGTCTGGATTTTTAAGAAAACCCCTCTATTCCTTGCTATTCTTTAATTATAAAGAACTCTATAAATGTAAATTTCTATATACTTCATACTTAGTATTTTCTAACATTTTTTATTAATAATTATTAACAAAAAATGTTATTAAACTTTTATGAATTTTGAATTCAGATATTTACAAAAAAAAAGACCTTTTTTGTTAATAAGTTAATTTTTAAAAAAAATATTTTATCGTATATTGCACACAAAAAAACAAGCAACCTCTTTTATTAGTTTCAAACACAAATACAGAGTATTAAAAAAAATGATTTACTAAAAATTTTGTTTTTACAAATAACATGGATAATAACCTTTTTGCAAATATTGACAAGGACATTCAAAAAGAAGAAAAATCAAATTATTATGATGATGTTCTGGAAAAACGTAAACGCCCCAATATTCAGGAAGAGGATAAAAACATTCAGATAGAAGAGCAAAAAATAATAAATAAAGAAAAGCAGGAAACAAAAGAATTGAAAAAATATACTCACAAAGAAGTACGAGAAGCAGCAACAGAATATTTTGATGGTGATACACTTGCAGCAAATGTTTGGATAAACAAATACGCGTTAAAAAACAGTGCAGGCGAATTATTTGAACTTACGCCTGATGATATGCACCGAAGGATTGCAAGTGAAATTGCACGTATTGAAAAGAAATATCCTAACCCAATTAGTGAAAAAGAAATATTTCAATTACTAAAAGATTTTAAATATATTGTCCCACAGGGAAGTCCCATGGCAGGGATAGGAAACAATTTTCAGGTTTCATCTTTATCAAATTGTTTTGTTATAGGTGATGATGTTAATACCGATTCTTATGGTGGGATTTTAAAGGTTGACCAGGAACAGGTACAACTTATGAAACGCCGTGGTGGCGTAGGACACGACCTTTCACATATACGTCCGGGAGGAAGTCCTGTAAAAAATAGCGCATTAACATCCACAGGAATTGTTCCGTTTATGGAAAGGTATTCAAACTCTACCAGAGAAGTAGCACAGGATGGAAGACGCGGAGCTTTAATGCTCAGTGTTTCAATTAAACATCCCGATGCTGTAGATTTTATTGATGCCAAAATGGAGCAGGGAAAAGTTACAGGTGCCAACATCTCTGTAAAAATTGATGATGAATTTATGGAAGCTGTTGTAAATAACAAAAAATATACTCAGCAATTTCCTGTCGAAACTGAAAATCCTAAGGTCAAAAAAGAAATTGAAGCCCGCCCCTTATGGGATAAAATAATTCATAACGCGTGGAAATCTGCCGAACCCGGTATTCTTTTCTGGGATACAGTACAAAGAGAATCCATACCCGATTGTTATGCTGATCTTGGCTTTAAAACCTTATCAACAAATCCTTGCGGTGAGATACCTTTATGTGCTTATGATAGTTGCCGTCTTCTGGCAATTAATCTTTTGAGCTATGTCGAAAATCCATTTACAGAAAATGCCAGTTTCAACAGCGAACTTTTTACAAAACATGTTCATTCGGCACAAAGAATAATGGACGACATTATTGATCTTGAAATAGAAAAAATTGATGGTATTCTTGCAAAGATCGATTCAGATCCTGAAAATTTTGAAACCAAAAGAATTGAAAAAAATCTTTGGAGAAAAATCAGAGAAAAGAGTATTCAAGGACGAAGAACAGGAATAGGAATTACCGCCGAAGGTGATATGCTTGCAGCACTTGGCAGCAAATATGGTTCAGATGAAGCTATTAATTTCTCTACTGAAGTTCATAAACTCCTTGCAATTGAAGCATACCGGTCATCAGTTGAGCTTGCAAAGGAAAGAGGAAGTTTTCCAATCTTTGATTTTGAGAGAGAACGGAATAATCCATTCATCAACAGAATTAAAGAAGCCGCTCCAAATGCTTATAAAAACATGGAAAAGTATGGCAGACGAAATATTGCAATGCTTACAATCGCACCTACAGGTAGTGTTAGTATTTGCACCCAGACATCTTCGGGTATAGAACCTGTTTTTATGATATCCTACAAAAGAAGAAGAAAAGTAAATCCCAATGATAAAAATGTAAATATTAGTTTTACTGATGAGCTTGGAGATACATGGGAAGAATACAGGGTTTTACATCACCAATTTAAAAAATGGTTGAAAATAAAAGGTTATAATATTGAAGAAGTATCAAATTTTGATGATGAAAAGCTGAAAGAAATAATTAAAAAATCACCTTATTATCAAGCTACTGCTAACGACATTAACTGGATCAATAAAGTAAAAATGCAAGGCTTCATCCAAAAATGGGTTGACCATTCAATAAGTGTAACTGTAAATATTCCTAAAGAAAGCAACGAAAAACTTGTTGGGAAAATATATGAAACTGCATGGATAAGCGGCTGTAAAGGAATGACTATTTACCGTGACGGATCAAGAGCCGGCGTGCTTGTAAGTAATGAAGAAGAAAAGGAAGAAGACCCTAATGCATTCAACGATACAAAAGCTCCACCACGACCAAAAGTTATTGAAGCTAAGGTTGTACGTTTTCAAAATGATTATGAAAAATGGGTTGCAGTTATTGGAACTATTAATAATAAACCCTACGAAATATTTACCGGAAAAGCAGACGGATTTTTTCTCCCAATCTGGATCGAAAAAGGATGGGTAATAAAAAATAAAGAAGAAGGACTTTCGCGATACGATTTCCAGTTTGAAGACAAAGATGGTTACAAAATGACTATGGAAGGACTTTCAAGGCAATTTAACAAAGAATACTGGAATTATGCTAAACTTATTTCCGGAACTCTGCGTCATGGTATGCCATTACCGTTTGTAGTTGAGTTAGTTTCAAATTTAACATTCGAACAAGATCATATCAATACATGGAAAAATGGTGTTGTAAGAGCTTTGAAAAAATATATTCCTAACGGAACACAGGCATCAGAGAAAAAATGTCCCAAATGTGGTGACGAAGATGGAGTGATTTATCAGGATGGTTGCCTTACCTGTAAGTCCTGTGGATATTCCAAGTGCGGATAAAGACTCTTTCGTTTACTAAAAATGTAATTTATGATAATCGAAAGTATGACTGTCGCGAAGTCTTTTTATCCTTTCCGCAATTATAACAAATATTTTTAGATCATTTTTGTTTAACCATGCAATAGCTTCAGGTTTTTCGTGACAAGCATCAGCAAATACAATCAGGAAATTATATTTATGTTTTTTAAGCCATTCATAAGCTTTCTTGTCATTATCAATAGCCGCATCCAAAGCCGCGAAATGAGGAAATTTGTTCTTTAATAACCATTCAACAGCTTTATCGCTGCCTTGTATAGCATGCGATAAAGCAGCAAGTTCAGGATAACCGTTCTCTAAAAACCAGTTGATGATCTTCTTGTTACCTTTTATGCTTTCCCCGAAAGCAACAATTATTTTTGCAGGATAATGAAGCATCTTAATTTTATATTCTTGTTCAGTATCAATTTACAAAAATAATTTTAAATTTTCAAAAAAGTTGTAATTTTGAAAATTATATGATCAGTCTGAACGAAATAAAATCTCCTGTTAAAGAGGAACTGAAAAAATTTGAAAAGCAGTTTAAATTATCTATGAAAAGCTCTGTGCCTTTGCTCGACAAGGTTACGCGGTTTATTATCAAACGAAAGGGAAAGCAAATGAGACCTATATTTGTTTTTCTTTCGGCAAATATTTGTGGTGGTGTAAATGAAAAAACTTATCGGGCTGCTTCACTTATTGAGCTTCTTCACACAGCTACTTTAGTTCACGATGATGTTGTGGATGATTCGAATGAACGTAGAGGTTTTTTTTCGCTGAATGCTTTGTGGAAAAACAAAATCGCTGTTTTGGTTGGCGATTATTTGCTCTCGAAAGGAATGTTGATCGCCCTTGAAAATAATGATCATAATTTATTAAAAATTGTTTCTGATGCAGTTAAAGAAATGAGCGAAGGAGAATTGCTTCAGATCGAAAAAGCGAGAAAACTTGATATAAAAGAAAATATTTATTTTGAAATAATCCGAAAAAAGACAGCTTCGCTGATAGCTTCGTGTTGTGCCACCGGAGCTGCCTCCGCCAAGGCGGATGAAAATACCATCAAAAAAATGCAACTTTTTGGCGAATATGTAGGAATCTCTTTTCAGATAAAAGATGATCTTTTTGATTACAAAAAATCCAATGAAACCGGGAAACCAAGCGCAATTGATATTAAAGAACAAAAAATGACTCTGCCTTTGATTTATATGCTTGACAATGCTACTTATTCAGAAAAAAGAAAAATTATTAATATCATCAAAAATCACAATAAAGACCAGAAAAAAGTTGCCGAAGTGATAAGAAAAGTGAATGAAAGCGGTGGAATGGAATACGCAAAAAATAAAATGCTTGAATATCGCGAAAAAGCCCTGATATTATTAAACAATTTCCCTGATAGTCCTTCAAAAAACTCTCTTAAAGAGCTTGTGATTTATACAACGGAGAGGAAGAAATAAGTTTTTTACAAAATATCACCGCAATTATTTATCTTTGGCTTTTAAAAAAAATCAGACAAATGAAAAAACTATACTTTTTATTAATTTCACTATTATTCGCATTTACTATTCATGCTCAAAAGTTTAATGGCGGGGTAATGGCAGGTCTCTCAGCAAGTCAGGTTGCCGGCGACAATGATTCGGATTACAATAAAGCAGGGCTTTTTGGCGGCGGATTTGTTAACCTTGAAATTGGTCCTCGCTCATTATTGCAATTAGAACTTGAGTTTATTCAAAAAGGAAGCCGGCACAATCCTAATTATGAAGAAGATGATTTCAAATCATTATTAATACGTTTGGCTTATGCCGAAATGCCTCTGCTTTATCAATATATTGTTTCCGATAAATTTAAAATTGAAGCCGGTCCCTCTCTTGCAGTTTTAATCGACAGTTATGAAGAATATAATGAAGTACCTGATTATCGCAAAGACTTTTGTTTGCTGAATTTATGTATTAATGCTGGTGTTTATTATGAATTGACTGATAAGCTTTTACTAAATTTTCGAACAAATAATTCTCTTATTAATATTCGTAATAAAGAAGTAACCGGAAATGTACCCAGATTTATTGATCATGGACAATATAATGATGTTTTGACTTTTTCGGTGTTTTATCTGTTCAAGTAAAATTTAAAATAACTTTAGCTCACTCAATCCGCTCAGGCGGACACTCTAAGTACTCATTCCCTCAATATTCCTTTTCAATCCTGAAAATTTGGTTCTTTTTACAGCTGAATTTTTAAAAAGTTTATTGAATTCTTCTTTTGTCAGATTTTGCCATTTCCCCTTTGTCATGTTCATTAATTTCTCTGATGGCTTAAATTCGGAGATGTTATGCTTTTTTGCCTTTTTATTCCATGGACACACATCCTGACAAATATCACATCCGAAAATCCAATCATTAAATTTATCTTTTAGATTTTCTGGTATTTCGTCCTTATTTTCGATGGTGAGATAAGAAATACATTTATTGGCATCGAATTTATAAGCAGAGCTTAGAGCACCTGTAGGACATGCATCAATACAGGCAGTACAATTTCCGCAATGATCAGTTGTAGCTTTGTCATATTCAAATTCTACATCAAGAATAATATTTCCGATAAAGAAAAATGACCCCAAATTTTTGTTTATCAAACAGGTGTTTTTACCAATCCATCCCAATCCGCTTTTTTCTGCCCACACTTTATCCATCACCGGTGCTGAATCAACAAAAGTACGAGCATTGATTTTGCCGGTTTGGCTAATTATTTTATCAAGAAGTAGTTTTAATTTTTCTTTTACAACAAAATGGTAATCTTTGCCATAAGCGTATTTCGAGATTTTATAATTATTTTCTGTCGGGATTTCCTTATCGGGATAATAATTCAGTAAAACTGTAATAACCGATTTTGCATTTTCGACAAGCAAGCGCGGGTCAAGGCGTTTTTCAAAATGATTTTCCATGTATTTCATTCCGGCATGAAAATCATTATTCAACCAACTTTTCAGTTTTTCTACTTCATCATCCAAATAAACGGCTTTTGAAATACCGCAAAATGAAAATCCAAGTTCGAGTGAAAATGATTTTATAAATTCACTTAGATTTTTATTAAGATTATTATTCCCGGAGAGGAGAAGCATTTTATATTATATTAATACGTTTTTATCTATAAAGTCAAATAAATTAAGAAATTTATCCGAAACTCAAAACTCTGATAATAGGTTGCCAACCTTTCAAATGGTTGGTTACCTTATTGTTTAAAAGAAAAATAATGTGCATCTAATCATTAAGATTACTAACCTAAAAAAAGGTTAGCAACCTATTCTAATGAAGACCAAATATTAAACAAATTCCAAATTGATTTATTTATTAAATCCTCCAGATTTTAAAAATCTGGAGGATTTTTCTTTTCTATAAAATTTCGAACTTTACAAACGAATTCTTAATTAAACAGATTTTTCTGACTTCCTGTTTTTAATTTACCAAGATGTTTATATGCAAGTTCTGTAACTTCTCTTCCTCTCGGAGTGCGCATAATATAACCTTCCTGAATTAGAAAAGGTTCGTAAACTTCTTCTATTGTGCCGGGATCTTCTGCCACAGATGTAGCAATAGTTGTTAAACCAACAGGTCCACCCTTAAATTTATCAATTATGGTTGTAAGTATTTTATTATCCATCTCGTCAAGTCCGTTTTTATCAACATTTAATGCCGAAAGAGCGTACTTTGAAATTTTAATATCAATTTTACCGTTTCCTTTTATCTGAGCAAAATCCCTGACACGGCGTAATAATAAATTTGCGATTCTTGGGGTACCTCTACTTCGGCGGGAAATTTCGTTTGCAGCTTCATCACTCATCGTAACTTTAAGAATTTTTGCCGAACGAATTAATATCTCTTTTATGGTTTCAGCATCATAATATGATAAACGTGAATTTATACCGAATCTCGAACGCAAAGGAGCAGTAAGTAAACCCGAACGGGTAGTAGCTCCTATCAGTGTAAAAGGGTTCAACTCAATCTGAACACTCCTGGCATTTGGTCCAGTTTCTATCATTATATCAATCTTATAATCTTCCATCGCCGAATAAAGATATTCTTCAACAACAGCACTCAAACGATGTATCTCATCAATAAAAAGAACATCATTTTTTTCGAGGTTGGTAAGCAAACCGGCAAGATCACCGGGTTTTTCGAGGACAGGACCTGAAGATATTTTTATACCTGCATCAAGTTCGTTGGCAATGATGTGAGATAAGGTAGTTTTTCCTAATCCCGGAGGACCATGCAATAATACATGATCGAGTGAATCGCCACGAAGTCTGGCAGCTTTCACAAATATCTTCAAATTTTCAACAACTTTTAATTGCCCTGAGAACCCACTGAAATCGTTTGGTCTGAGCACTTGTTCAACTTCTATTTCGGCATTTGTTAAGCTTTCTTTCTCCGGATTAAGATTTTCGTTCATCAAAAATATTTTTTCGTTATGTAAACAAAAGTATTAAAATTCAAATAAAAAGTTTAATTCTTATTAAAATATATTATATTAGCTGAATAATCATTTAAATTTGAATACGATGAATATTTTAGTTGCAATTGATTTTTCAAAAGGCTCAATACACGCACTTGAATACGCTATCAATTATGCAAATATAATGAAAGCAGATATTCAAATGGTTTGGGTAAATGATATTAATACCCCCGAAACTGTTTTTTCAAGTGTTGCTACCGAACTTCGACGGGAGAAAAAGAAAAATTTCGAGAAATTATTAACTAAATACCGGAAGGAATTAATTCACGGAAAACTGAATTATATCCTGAAAAAGGGAAAGGTACATCAGGAAATTGCAAAACAAGTTATCAGTACCAATGCAAATCTGATCTTTACCGGAACTCACGGTATCACCGGCTTCGAAGAATACTGGATAGGAAGCAATGCATACAGAATAATAACTTATGCGCCATGTCCGGTTATTACACTAAGAAATGAATATAAATTCAAAAAATCCATAAAGAAAATACTTTTTACTGTGGATAATTCGCCAAAAACTCTTCAAAAACTTGAGCCTACAACAGAAGTTGCAAAATTATTCAATTCGCATATTCATATACTTTCTATTTATGCTACTTCTATGAGCTTGATGCATCGAAGAGTGGATGACAAATTAGAAAAAGTAAAAAAACATTTAGCTAAAAATGATATTGCATTTACCGTAGAAAAAGTAAAAAATGATAATATTACTACGACTGTATTAAAATATGCAGAAAAAAATAACGTTGACTTAATATCAATAATGACTGACCAGGAAAGAAGTAACGCAGGTGTTTTTCTGGGTACTTCACCAAGGCAGATAATAAGTAATTCGGCATTTCCTGTATTGTGTATTCAGCCAAGTGGAATTAAAATAATTACTAAATGAAAAAGTTTTTATTAATATTGGTTTTAGCAGGTTTTTCAGTTTATACGTTTTCACAAAATACTGATACAGCTAATATTAAAATTATTCAGGATAGCCGTATAAATACCCTTATCGGTACTCACATCATGATAAATGAATATAAATTATCAAACCCCGATAACGATGGTATTGACGGATACAGGATAAATATCTTTTTTGATTCGGGAAATAATTCGAAATCCATGGCAGAAAAAATTAGAGAAAATTTTATTAATAATCATCCTGCAACAGGAGTATATATTTCATTCCGTTCACCATATTATTATGTTAGAGTTGGCGATTTTAGAACCAAGATTGAAGCAGAATCTTTCTTCAAAAAAATAAGTAAGCATTATCCTAATGCATGGATAATAAAAAATGAAATTAATTTCCCTTCATTAGATAAATTTAATAATCTTTAAAACTAAAAACTATGAAAACAATAATTGTAGCAGTAGATTTTTCTGATTGTTCAATTAATGCTCTTGAACATGCTATCAACATAGCTGATAGGTCTAAATCAGATATTCGCATGATTTGGGTTAAGGAGAATAAATTGAAAACAGATATTTTTACATGTGAACCGGAAAATATCCGACAGGAAGTAGAAAAACGTTTCAAAGAATTAATAAAAAAATATCAGCCGGGACTGAAAAAAGGAAAAATTGAATACAAAATTATAGAAGGAAAAATTTATAGAGAAGTTGTAAAAGAAGCTGAAGAATCCAAAGCTTTTTTAATTGTTGCAGGTACTCATGGAGCCTCCGGATTTGAGGAATTTTGGGCAGGAAGTAATGCAAATAAGTTAGTTTCGTCAACAAAAATACCGGTTATTACAATCCGCGGAGGTGTGAATATCGAAAGGGATCTGACAAAAATCCTTTTACCTATCGACAGTTCCGGCGAAACACGTCAGAAAGCTACCTTTACCGGAAAACTGGCAAAATACTTTGATGCTACAATTTATATTTTGTCTGTTTACACAACTAAAGTTAAAACTGTTCAGGCACGTGTAAATCGTTTCGCCGATCAGATAGCTAAATTTTATGATGAAGAAGGAATAAAATATGAACGCGACAGTATTCAAACAAATAACCTTGTTGACTCATGTATTGAATATGCTAAAAAAAATAATGCAAACCTGATATCAATTATGACAGAGCAGGAAAAAACAGCATCAAATATCTGGCTTGGACCTTATGCCTCACAAATAGTTAACCATTCACCATTTCCGATTTTAAGTATTCATCCAAAACGTTCATCAACGATATCTTTGGCAAGATAAAATTAAGAATTAATCAGGCTAATTTCTATCAAGAGCATTAAGATCCTCAAAAGCAACTTTTAATCTTTCAATAATTGCTTTTTCACCTTCACGCAACCATTTCCTTGGATCATAATATTTTTTATTTGGCTTATCTTCACCTTCAGGATTTCCGATTTGCCCCTGAAGATAATCATGAAATTTATTTTCATATTCCTTTATTCCCTTCCAAAAAGCCCATTGAGTATCAGTATCAATATTCATTTTTATTACACCATAAGAAATAGCTTCTCTTATCTGACTTTGTTCTGATCCCGAACCTCCGTGAAAAACAAAATTTACAGGTTTTTCATCAGTGTTGAATTTTTCCTGAATATATTTTTGAGAATTTGATAATATCACCGGTTGCAATTTTACATTACCCGGCTTATATACTCCATGAACATTTCCAAAAGCAGCAGCCACAGTAAATTTATCACTTATTTTTATCAATTTTTCATAAGCATAAGCAACCTCTTCGGGCTGAGTATAAAGTTTTGAACTGTCAATCTCAGTATTATCCACTCCGTCTTCTTCACCTCCTGTTACACCAAGTTCAATCTCAAGCAACATATCAATTTTACTCATTCTTTCGAGGTATTTTGCAGATATTTCTATGTTTTCTTCAATCGGTTCTACACTAAGATCCAACATGTGAGAACTGAATAAAGGCTTTCCGTTTTCTTTATAAAATTTTTCTCCGGCATCAAGCAATTTATCAATCCATGGAAGTAATTTTTTGGCAGCATGATCAGTATGAATAATAACAGGTATTTCGTATAATTCGGCTATCTCATGAATAAATTTTGCTCCCGCAATAGCTCCTGCCACAGAAGATTTAAAATTTTCGTCCGAAAGTCCTTTGCCTGTATAAAAAGCTGCTCCTCCGCTTGAGAATTGAACAATCACAGGTGAATTAACCTCTCTTGCTGCTTCCAAAACAGAGATTACCGAACCTGAATTTACTACATTTACCGCAGGTAAAGCAAAATTGTTTTCTTTTGCAATTTTAAAAATTTCCTGAGCTTCGTTTCCGGAGACTACTCCTGCCTTAACTTTATCAAATATTTTTTTTGTCATGCTTGTATAATTTTTTTAGTTAATAATAATAAGTGCAAAAATAATATTTTTTTACGAAAACATAAGTTTAAAAAAATTGTAATTTTGCAATCTTATTTTTTTTATCAAAAATTTTGGCCTTGTAGCTCAACTGGATAGAGCGTCTGACTTCGGATCAGAAGGTTGAGGGTTCGAATCCTTCCAGGGTCACGATTATTTTTTATTTGTTTTATTTCTTTTCTGGTGATGTTGGTTGCGAAATTCCTTAAGATTTACTTTTACTTTTACCTAAAGTAAATTTAATAGGTAAATTAAATCTCACTCTCACGGGTACACCTCTTTGATATCCCGGCTTCCATTTCGGCATGATAGAAATCACTCTCATAGCTTCTTCATCGCATCCGCTTCCTATTCCCCTAAGTAGCTCAATATTTGTTATTTCGCCATCAGCTTCAACAACAAAAGTAACGAAAACACGCCCGCTAATTCCTTGTTTTCTGGCTTCTTCGGGATATTTAATGTTTTCACCAAGAAATTTGATCATTGCATCTTGACCTCCCGGGAATTCTGGCATTTGTTCAACTATTGCAAAAATTTCTGCTTCTTCTGTTTTAATAACTTTAGAATCTGATTTTACTACTGTTATTACTGTGTCTTGTGCTATTACAGAATTACTTACTGTAAAAGAAAACGCTATTATAAAAACCATAGCAAGTGGTATTGCAGCCATCATTTTAAGTATGGCAAATTTGTTTGTTTTTGATTTTGACATCATAGTTAACCTCCTTTTAATTAATGATTGATTTAGATTATTTGTTAAAGCATAAATTTGAATTCCAAATGTTTGATTAAGTAACAATTCCTGGTAGTCTGTCTTTTTATATCCATTTTTTAGTACACCTTCATCAGCGAGATATTCATGAACAGCTTTGATCGATCGTTTGTAAAACCAAATAAACGGATTGAACCAGAAAATTATGGTCATCAACTCAATTATTATCAAGTCGATGTAATGTTTTTGCCGGATATGAACTTTTTCGTGAGTAATGATTTCCAGTAATTGATTTTTATCCTTTTCCGGATTATTTAAAAATATAATATCGAAAAATGAAAAATTAGCATAAGGTTTTCCGGTATAAACTACTTTTACTCCATATTCCCTGTGAATACCGGTTTTTCCGGCAAGAAGAATAAGCTGGGATAATTGAAAAAATAATCTCAGGATATTTATTATTACTCCTGAAATATAAATCCACAAAAAAATCTGAAAGACATTATAATTTTGATTTCCATCTAAAATCTGATTTTCGGGAAATATTGTAATCGGCTCAAGTAATACCGAATATTTTAATGATATTAAATTGTTGGCTGCAATCAAATTCGGAATAAATGGAACTAATGCAGAAAACAAAAGAGAAAAGATTAAGTAAAAACGATTGCAACTAAAACAGGTTTCCTTTTTCATGAACACCCAATAAAAAATATATAAGGTTGCAAAACTAAACCCCGAACGGACGAAATATAATATCAAATCACTCATTGTTTCCTGATTTTTGTTTTTCAATTTTTTCTTCCATAAGCGCCTTCATATCTTCCAACTCGCTGATGCTAATATTTTTATCATTTGCAAGAAATGAGGCAAGTGCTGTATATGAATTGCTAAAATAATTTTTCATTAGACCTCCGAAAAATCCTTTCGTATATTCTTTTTTTGAAATCAACGGGAAATATTCATGAGTTTTTCCATAAGCTTTATAGCTTACAAATCCCTTCCTCTCCAATATTCTTACAATGGTTGAAACGGTGTTGTAAGCCGGTTTCGGGTCCGGGATTTCGTTAAGGATATCATTTACAAATCCTTTTTTCAGATGCCATAAAATTTGCATCACCTGTTCTTCTGCTTTTGTTAGTTCTTTCATAATTTAACTATTGCTTTAGTTTAATAACTAAATTCTTAGTTGTTTATTGCAAAAAAAATGAACTTTATTTTATTTCAGTTCAAATTTCTTTTAAGAGTGCTGCAAATATACAACTAATATTTTAGTTATGCAACTACTTTCTTAGTTTTTTTAAGATTATATTTAGTTTAGGATATATTCAATGGTCTTAAATTGTTGGAAATTATATAAGCTCTTTTGCAATTTCTTTATCTGGAAAAGTCTCCGCAAAGCGGAGACAATGTCTCAATTGCTTTTCACTTCATCCTTTGCCATATTCTTCGGTCAGATTTTGTGATAATAATTTTACAACCTCTTTGCCGTATTCAGCGAGCTTATTACCAAGAATCTCTGTATTTATGCGTTCTTCCAATATTCCAGTAAAGAATTGTTGTAGTTGCATTAACAACAACAGCAACATTTTGCTTTGCTTCTTCAATCAGTTGCTTTATTTCTGAAAATGTTACCAGAAACTAAATATGCACAGTTTTCGGCAAATAAGATTGCACAGAAAATGGGAAATAAGATTGCATAATTTTAGCCAAAGTTAATACTATTTTTTCTTGTTTTCAAAAATTGTTTTTCTGTTTTTCATTCTATA
>DAOVNY010000207.1 GCA_030630005.1 Bacteroidales bacterium
ATCTTTGAGTTTCCAGGAAATCATAAACTTATAACAGGCATCGATGGTTATATATTTCGCTTGGATAACCCTGCGGAATTATTTGACTATTATAACAATACTCATGGAACACAAGGTGGCTATAAAGATGCCGGACAGCAGATTGGAGGCGTTTTTATGCAGGATGAATGGAAAATTGATAAAAAATTTAAACTTATATCCGGAATTCGTTATGATCTTGCAAAAGTAAAAGAGGGAGTAAATAGTAATTTAACATCAGAAGAAAAAAAAGAAAGTCGCTATGCAATAAGTGGAAATTTGGGAGGTGTTTACCATATACATGATAATCAAAAACTAAGTCTGAACCTTGGACATGCATTCAGAATGCCAAATGCCGAAGAACTATTTACTGAAGTAATTAGTTGCAAAGGAATAAAGCTCGGCAATCCTGATTTAAAACCTGAATACAGTTGGAACTTTGATTTAGGTTACAAAGGAAAATATAAACAGCTAAAATGGGAATTAAACTTATTTTATAATTTAATTGATGATTATATTAACGAAACTCTGGATACTGTCCATGAAAATGTAGATTTTACATATATGAACACCAATGCAGAGATTTGGGGTGGTGAGTTTACGGGTTCATATACTTTAGAAAATGTGTTTAAAACAAATAACACTTTAATCCCGGAAATTGGAATGTCATACATTTATGGAAATGACCTTTCTGATCCCGATAATCCTTCTCCTTTATTTGGAATACCTCCCTTTTTGATAAAAAATAATTTGACATACTATGGATTTTTTACAAAATCGTTTGTAAATGGTTATTTTTTAAAATTTGGAGCCGAATATGCTGCTCCTCAGGATAGGATACCGGAATTACCTGAGGATAGCAATAGGGGACCTTGGGGTTATATTCCTTCTGAACAACACTGGGTTTTTAATATGGGTTTAGGAGTTAACGTAAACCGGATTACAGGGCAACCAAAATTCAGAATTCAGATTAACAATATCTTTGACCTTGATTATAAGCCTTTTGGCTCGTATATTCCTGCAATGGGAAGGAATTTTAAAATGATTGTATCATTTAATATTTAAATCAATTATGACAAAATATATAAATCAAACAGAAAACGGAAAAATATTCAGGTGTTCATCCTGTAATAAGATACATATTGAATTTAATAACCTGAATTTTAATTTTAATGATAAAGAATATGCTCATTTTGCTAATTACTTTCTTAAGTTAAATGGTAAATATTGGGAAGAAATCAACTTGTATTCAAATTTTAAAAGAAAAATTATCGTACCCGTTGGGCATGAAAACATAAATTTTTTATTGAATGACAAGGAATTACAGGAGTTGAAACAATTGTTGTCTAATTCTAAAATCAGTTCTCGGAAAATGAAACTTATAACGAATTTTCAATATAATATTTACAATAATTAAACCTTTAAAAATTAATAAAATGAAAAATGTAGGAATATTTTACGGTTCATCAACAGGAAACACAGAATCGGCAGCAGAACAAATTCAAAAAGAATTTGGAGAAGATATCGCTCATATTTACGATGTAACTGATGCTTCTTCAAAAGATATAGAACAATACTCCAATTTAATATTTGGTTCTTCAACATGGGGTATTGGCGATATGCAGGACGATTTTGATGTTTTTTTATCGAAAATTCAAAAAGCAAATCTGAAAGATAAAAAGGTAGCCATTTTTGGTTTTGGCGACCAGGATACTTATTCAGACTCTTTTGTTGATGCTATTGGTTTGATCTATAAAGCTCTTGAAAACAAAGTTTGTGAAGTTGTTGGTAAAATACCAACCGATGGTTATGAATACGATGAATCTAAAGCAGAAATTGACGGACAGTTTGTCGGATTGCCTTTAGATGAAGAAAATCAAAGCAATCTTTCCGATGAAAGAATAACAAAATGGGTAGAACAACTTAAAAATCAATTTAATTAGTATTAAAAATTTGAATGCACTCAATCTTTTTAATTTCTGGCGTAATATAAATAGATAGAGTTTCTCTTAGAAAGAAGGGAGAAAACATAGTAAGACATGTATTTAATTTTAATTCTCCCTTCTTTTTATTTTTAATAAAAAAATTATGCAAATAACATGTGCCGATTATAAAACCGGGGAAATGCAGGTATTACTCCATCATATTTACGAATACAAAAAGGGATTAAGAAGTCTTGTATTACACACTATGAGTACTGATGAGCAGTATAAAACTGAAGAATTATTGACCAGAAAAGGAATTCGCTATTTGTTACAACATGTGAATTCAAAAAAGATAAATGTATTTTTCGGGAAAGAGCAATGCGTTAAAATAGTTGAATCGTTTGACGTAAAAGCTTTATCTGATTTTACTGATGAAGAAGATTTTATTCTGGGAATTATGCTTGGTTACGACCGTACGCAACAATGTGAGCGGTATATTAAACGTAAAGAGACTGGTATAAATGAAAAAGAAATAGGCCGATTAGAAATTGCAACTTTAGAATAATAAAAATAAAATAGTTATGGATAGTAAAAAAACAATAGGCGACTATTTATCAGGAAAAGGCAGGGAATATATCCCTGACATGGCTTTTTGGATTATGACGTTTATTATGAAGATTATGGATGTATTCGGGAATCATGCACTACGAAATTTTAAAAATCTGAAATTAAATCAAGGACAGGTTGTAATTGATTATGGATGTGGCCCAGCCAGATATATAAAAGATGCATCAAAAGCTGTTGGTACGAAAGGGATGGTTTATGCAGTAGATATTCATCCCTTAGCTATTAGAAATGTAAATAAGAAAATATCTAAATACAAATTAAAAAATGTAAAAACAGTCTTGGCTAATGGATATTCATGTTCTATACCCGATAAAATTGCTGATGTGATTTATGCTCTGGATATGTTTCATATGATTGAACAGCCAACAATGCTTTTAAAGGAGTTTAAACGAATGATTAAACCCGATGGGATTATCATTATTGAAGACGGCCATCAGTTACGTGCCGAAACAAAACAAAAAATAGAAAAGTCAGGACTATTAACAGTTCTTGATGAATGCAAAAGTTATGTGAAATGTTCCTTGAAAAGCTAAGTAATTATTAAATAATATATCACAAACTATGAACACAAAACTAACAGGCGTCCCCGAAACGCTGCTTATTTCAACAAGAGTAAGGTGTTTGGAAACAAAACGTCCAAACTAGCAATAAAAACTATTCATATCAAAAAAAGTAACTAGCAATGGAAATTTATAAAATAAACGGAAATGAACAAGCTACACGTATTTTTATTTTAGGTGGCATTGGTTTCTTTAAAGAAAACTGGATGAAACGAAATAATTCCCAATTACTCAGAAGTAAACAGCAGGCACTTTTTAAAAACAAGAAAAAATCTTTAAAATGGCAACAACACAATTTATAATCAACATAAAATTTAAATCAAAATGAAAACATCAATCAAATTAATTGTAATAAGCTTTGTCTTAATTATTACAAGCTGCAATAACAATCAAACTAAGAATGAACAGGCTGTTTCTAAGGATAACCAAATAGTGCAAAAAGAAAACATATTGAATATTTCTGCACTTTATCAAAATGTAGATAGCTTAACAGGAAAAAGCATAACCGTGAAAGGGATTATTGACCATGTTTGCCCACGTTCCGGTAAACGTTTTAAAATTATCAATTCGAACGGGCAGGAACATCTTAAAATTGTGATGCAGGAAGACTTATCCGATATTTCAGAAACATCAATTGGTAACACAGTTACAGTGAAAGGAATTCTAAAATTTCAAAAGTTTTACTTAAAAGATATGGAAGAATGGATAGATAAAATCAAAGTAA
>DAOVNY010000172.1 GCA_030630005.1 Bacteroidales bacterium
ACAATATTCAATAATTCCAGCATTGCAATGTGCATTATTGAAAAAAATAATATATTATCATTAGTAAATAATGAATTCGCAAAATTTGTCGGTCTTTCAAAAGAAGAAATTGAAGGCAAAAAACTATGGACTGACTTTGCTATAAAGGAAGACCTTATAAAAATAAAAACAAAATATATACAAAACCTAAGGGAAGATTTAAAATCAACAAGTGAATACGAGTTTCGTGCTATTGATGCTAATAAAAATTCAAGAAATGTATTAGTTTCAACAAGCTTAATATCCGGCACCTCCAAAAGTATTGCATCTTTTCTTGATATTACCGAACGAATTATTGCCGAAGAACGAAACAAACATTTGAATCTGGTATTACATGCTCTCAGAGATGTAAATATTTTTCTTTCAGGAGAAAATAATAGAGATAAATTACTACAAGGAGTTTGTGATATACTTACAAAAACCATGGGTTATTCAGGTACATGGATATTACTCTATGATAATTCGATGAAATTCATAAGGCATTATCATACAGGTAAAACTGTTGGTTATGATGATATGATCAAGAATTTAAAAGAAGGGAAAATAAACGAATGCACGAAAAGATCGTTTAAAAATAAAAATGTTATAGCTATTAAAGATGTTTCTTCAGAATGTGGTGATTGTCCTATGCTGGGTAAGAATCCGGAGTTCAGAAGATTAGTACTTAATTTTAAAATTAATGATAATACCCGTGGGGTGTTGGCAATATCAATACCTGCTGAATTTGCAAATTATACGGAAGAACATTCATTACTCGAAACTCTTACAAGTGATATCGAAACCGCTTTACAAAATGTTGTAAATAAAAAAAATAAAGAAAAAGCTGATATTGAACTAAAAGAAAGCGAAAATTATGTCAAAGCTATTTACAATTCAATTCAGGCAGGAATAATAATAATTGATGAACAAACTCACAAAATTGTTGATATTAACAGTTATGCAGCTAAAATTATTGAGACTGATCCAAAAGAGATTATCGGGCATATTTGTCATAAATATATTTGTCCTACAGAAAAAGGCAAATGTCCTATTTCTAACCTAAAACAAAAAGTTGATAATTCTGAAAAAATATTACTAACTCGTGATGGAATTCAAATCCCGATAATCAAAACTGTCAATCCCATATTCCTAAAAGGACGAAAATATCTTCTTGAAAGTTTTGTGGATATAACAGAAATGAAATTTGCTGAAAATGAACTTAGAATTGCAAAAGAAAAAGCTGAGGAATCGAACCGTATAAAATCAGCATTTTTTAATACACTTTCGCATGAACTCCGCACTCCTTTAAATGCAATTATAGGATTTTCAAATTTAATGATGGATCCTTTGTCTGATGAAGAAATTTCGGAATACTCTGAAGCCATAAACAATAGTGGAAATCAGCTTCTTGAGATTATTCAGGACATACTTGATCTCTCTTTTATGGAAGGAGAAAAAATCAAATTTAGAAAAAATGAATTCGAGCTCATGAAATTGTTTGAGGAACTTCCAGCAATCATTGAGAGCATTCAGGATAAGTGGAAAAAGCAACATCTTGATATAAAATTCATCCCTTCAATTAACAATCAAGATACTACTATTTTTTCCAACTCATCGAAAATAAAACAAATACTTGAAAAATTACTTAGCAACGCAATAAAATTCACTAATGAAGGATCGATTGAATACGGTTTTAGTATTTTTAAGGATGAAATTTTATTTTTTGTTAAGGATACTGGAATAGGTATTCCGGCGGAAAAACAAAAATTAATTTTTGAAAAATTCCGTCAGGCTGACGATTCTTTTACCCGCGAATTTGGTGGTGTTGGATTAGGACTTGCTTTAGTAAAACGTATTGTTGAATTACTTGGTGGAAAAATATGGGTGGAATCATTCTTAAATATTGGTTCAACTTTTTATTTCAATATACCAAACATACATAAAGCAGATGTTTTCTCAGAATTACCCGAAAATATTGATTTTTCAAATAAAACTATTTTAATTACAGAAGATGAAGAATCGAACTATTTTTTAATAAAAACAATGCTTGTGTTAACACAAGCCAATATTCTAAGAGCAAAAAACGGACAGGAAGCAATAGATATTTGTGCAAAAGACTCACAAGTTGATTTGGTTATTATGGATTTAAAAATGCCCGTTATGGATGGGTTTGAAGCAACTGAGAAAATTAAAAATCTTTTTCCGGGCTTACCAATAATTGTTATTACAGCATATTCATCAGCCGCTGAAAAGGAAAAAGCAATTGAATCAGGTTGTGATGAATTTATTAAAAAGCCAATAAACAAAAAAGAATTATACATAACTTTATATAAATATCTAAAAAAATAAACATCATCTTGAAATACATTTGGTATTAAAGTATTTTGAATTTTAATATCTTTGTATGCACAAATAAATTAATTAAATCAAAAAAAATATGCTGATAATTGGAATTGCCGGTGGCTCAGGCTCAGGAAAAACCACTGTTGTTAATAAGATAATTAATAATCTTAATAAGGGATCTGTTTCAGTTATTTCTCAGGATTCATATTATAAAGATAACGGACATCTTTCTCAGGAGGAAAAACAAAATATCAACTTTGATCACCCATCATCAATTGAATTTGAATTACTGATAAAGCATTTGGATATGCTTAAAAAGGGGCAAAGCATCCCAATGCCGATCTATTCATATATCACTTGTGCACGTGAAAAAGAAACCATAAGCGTTCAACCAACAAAAGTAGTGATCGTTGAAGGAATTTTAATTTTTACAAATTTTGAATTACGGAAACGTATTGATGTAAAAACTTATGTTGATGCTGACGATGATGACAGACTTATGAGAATTATCTGGCGAGACATTGAAGAACGCGGACGATCATTCAGGCAGGTTTTAAATCATTATCAGGATTTTGTAAAGCCTATGCACTTACAATTTATCGAACCAACAAAAAGATTTGCAGATATAATTGTACCACAAGGTGGCGAAAATACTGTCGCAATTGATATACTTACCTCACGAATACAAATGAAATTAGATGAGAAATTCTGAATTAATAAATATAAGCATCATTTCTATACCCTGAAATATCTTGAAACCAATCCGGATAGTCAGAGCCACTGCTTTCAGCCCATGCACTGAAGTTTAAATATGCCTGACTTATTTTGGTTTTCTCAATTGGATAATCAAAACTTTCATAAATGTTAATTCCCCATGGTAAATTTGATTCAGTTTTGTAATACCTTCCCTGAGCAATATTACTATTATCATGTAAAGTGTTGAAATATATAGTGTCAGCCAAATCGGTTGGAATACGATCAACCAAATGTATTTCTTTACTTCTCACAAGATCAATAAAAATAAAAGGATTAAAATTTGAAATACCGATATCATTTTCTGTATAAGTACTATTTGCAAAGTCCATAGTGATATTAACAGTATCTGGTACAATATAAGTACCATTGGGATCAGTATTTGAACCCAATTCACCACCGGTATTCGGTAAAATATTAAAAGCATTATCAAAAACAAGAATTGTATTTTTTGATTGGTTGGCTTCGGTACCATTTGACAATAATGTAATTAAGCCGGCTTCTTGTAAATTATATCCCGTAACAGTGAGATTTGAATTAGAAATATAATCATTAGGAAGCTGAAACCCAAATCCATTTTGATAACTAGCCCCGATAGCTTCAACTACAAATGATCCGAATATTTCGACTACATAATTTGATGCATCAGTAACCGTTTTAAATTGATAATTTATAACTAAATCATTAAAATCATAATCACCTGTGGCAGGCCAGAGATCTTCAAAAGCAAGGGTACCAAAACTATTTGCCGGAAAATAATTATTAAAAGCTCTGGTGGCATCCTGTGGATAATCATCATCATCATCATTAACACCATCACCATCTGTATCATTACTTCCACCTGAAGCCGAGTTCCACAATGCACCGTATATTGTTCCATCGTTTTCTTCATCAGTTTCATCGTAAACGGTACTTCCCGAACCTGTGTCAAATTTCCAAAATCCAACAAGCCCCATTTCATTACCTGTAGGCGAATTATTATAATAATAAGTTATCTGAGCTAATGTTAAAGCAATATCCCATAATTGTACATTATTTATGTCACCATTAAAATAAGAATTTGGTGTTTCATCACCCCATCTTCCAAAAACCGTTACGTCAGCATCATTATCAAAAATTTTATTTCGAAGATCTGATGCTTCAAGTACTCCATCTACATATAACCTTCTATCAATCTTGCTTGCAAATACACCTACAACAAAATGCCATTCATTATCAGTTAATATAGTAGTTCCGGCTTTTGTGTATTCTGAACCCTTCCTGGCTCTTATACAAGCTTTTCCATTTTCGTCTTCCCCAATAAATATACCATAATATCTATCTGATTTATTATCATGAGCAATATTCATTATCACCATATCTTCGTTAGGATCGCTGAAACCATTTGTTTTAATCCATGCACACATGGTAAACGGATAATCATCTATAAGTTCTGTTTCATCTATTTCAACATAATCATCAATACCATCAAAATTTAAGAAATAATCAGTAATTGTTAGTGATTTTAATCCATCAAAATCCAGATAAATCTCATTTCCGGTAATAGGAACAATAATAGAATTAATGCTTACACTGCTTACATAATTAGGGATGTGAACATCAATATTATAAAAAGAAGGTGTGCCGGTATTATTTCCTTTATGAAAAACAATTTCTTCATCAATTGTAGATATTTTTATTATTCCAATCGGAGCATTTTTTAAAGAAAAGGAAATGTTTTCTGATGTACTCCAGTCAAAATCCTGTGCAATAATTAATTCTTCCATATTCCTGTCACTAATATTTTCTTGATCAGAAATATTTTCCCATTTATGACAAGCGGAGACAAAAACCACTAATAAAAACAATACAAAATACCTTTTCATATTCTACTCTTCAAATTATTTGTAAAAATAATTAATATCTTAGTAATTGTCAAATCAATAATTAAGCCAGAATACTATGTATCTGTTTTTGAGTCTCATATAGCTATTTTGCTATTATGGCTTTCCATATAT
>DAOVNY010000226.1 GCA_030630005.1 Bacteroidales bacterium
ATTCTCATACACGGAAATTCGGTGGTATGGGAATAGGCTTATCTTTAGTTAAAAAAATAATTGAATTACTTGATGGAGAAATATGGTTTGATTCCGTTGAAGGGAAAGGTACAAATTTTTATTTCTCAATACCAATTATTGCAAAAGAAACAGAAGTAAAAACTGATATTAAGAAAATCGGAAAAGATTTGACAGGAAAAACAATATTGGTTGCCGAGGATGAGGATTCCAATTTTATGCTTTTAGAAAAATTACTTGGACTGGAGAAAATCAATACTATTAGAGCGGTTAATGGAAAAGAAGCAGTTGAAAAATTCAAAGAGTTCAAAGAAATTGATCTGATATTGATGGATATAAAAATGCCAATAATGAATGGTTATGAAGCAACTATTGAAATAAGAAAAGTTTCTGATGTTCCTATCATTGCCCTTTCGGCATATACTGCTAATAAAGATAAAGAAGAAGCTTTGTATTATGGTTGTGATGATTTTATTGAAAAACCAATTAAACGTACTAAATTGTTGAAAAAGATTGTAAAATTAATTAATGCCTGATACTGGTTTCCCATACGGGCTAACTTCGTGTCGCTGGTTTCTGGACAGCCATGTGAAATGCGACGCTTACCCCGTTTACCCTATGAATTTTACTGACAACGAAATAATAATCTAATAACTTGACTTTTAAATAAAAAGTATTATATTTGTGGTATAAAAAATAAAATTCTGAAAAGTAAAAAAATCATTCATTCTGATTATTATTCTTTAATTATTATTTTTTTACTACAAATATTTACTGATATAAATGAAAAAACTAAACAAACTTGTTGTATTCTGGCTGGATAAACAACGATTTGCATTACATCTTTCCGCTGTTGAAAGGATTGTTAGTATAGTTGAAATAACCCCATTACCTAAAGCCCCGGAATATGTTATGGGAATAATAAATTTTCAAGGGAAATTTATACCGGTCGTGAATACACGAAAACTGTTTCTGCTTCAGGGAAAAGATATTGATTTAAACGATCAGCTGATAATTGCAAATACTTCCATGCGAACAGTTGCTCTTTGGGTTGATACTGTCAGTGATGTTGTTGAACGGACAAAGGATGAAATAATTAAGACAGAAATTTTTTTTCTTGATATTGATTATGTTGAAGGAGTTTTTAAGCTTGAAGATGGAATCGTTTTGATTAATGATATTGATAAATTCCTGACATTGGAAGAAATCACACTTTTACAGGCAGTACTTAAAAAGCAAAGAGAAAAAGACAAGAAATTAATAAAGAAAAACAAAGCTGTAAAAAAAACTGAAATTGGAAAATAGAACTTTAAAATTTGTAATAAATGTTACCTGAACCTTTATTTGCAGAGTTAAGAAAGTATTTGTTAACTAATCTCGGATTAGACTTCTCAGATAAACGTGAAGAAGAACTTGTCCTGAAAATCAGCCTTGCTGCGAAGGAGTTCAATTTTATAGATACGACCACATTTGTTCTTTGGCTTCTAAAAAACAATTTATCCAATGAACAAATTGAGGTTTTGGCAAGTCATCTCACCGTTGGCGAAACCTATTTTTTAAGAGAAAAAAAAGCCCTTGATTTTCTGGAGCAAAAATATTTACCGGAATTAATTCATAAACGGCGTAGAAAAGACCAGCGTCTTAGAATCTGGAGTGCAGGCTGTGCTTCGGGTGAGGAACCTTATTCTATCGCTATAACGCTTCTCAGAGCCATTCCTGATATAAAAAATTGGGATATTACTATTTTGGCTACAGATATAAATTCTGCTTTTTTGAAAAAAGCAAAGAAAGGAATTTACACAAAATGGTCTTTCCGTAATACGCCAAAATGGTTTGCTGATAATTACTTCAAAAAAACAGGAGATGATAAATTCCAAATTCTGCCACAAATTAAAAAAATGGTTACGTTTTCCTATCAGAATTTAGCAAAAGACACTTATCCATCACTGACAAATAATACTAACGCAATGGACATTATTTTTTGCAGAAATGTATTGATATATTTTTCACAGAAAGGAATAAAAGCCGTTACAAATCATTTATACAATTCACTTGTAAGGGGAGGAATACTTATTGTCAGTCCTGTAGAAATGTCAAATCTTATATCATCAAAATTTGGAAAAATACATTATTACGGTTTTACAATTTATAAAAAAGATTCAGGGAAAGTTAGACAAAAGGAAATAATTGAATGGAAAATCCCGGAAACTATTGAAATCCCAAAAGCTTTTCAACAGGTTCCCAATATTGAATTTACCAAACCATTTATTAAACCTGCTGATCCAATACTGAAAAAGAAAGTTCAAAGGAAAAAGATTCATAAAAAGCAAGTAAAAGAAGAAGTTTCAGAATACAAACAAGCAGTTGTTTTATTTGAACAAGGTAAATTTGAAGAAGCTGAAAATCTTTTAACAAATATTTTGACGAAGGATACAATAAATTCAAAATCCACTATTTCGCTTTTAGCAAAAACAAAAGCAAATTTAGGGAAATTGGATGATGCCGGGGCTTTATGTAAAAAAGCATTGGAAATAAATAAATTAGATGCGGGCTTATACTACTTGACGGCAACCATACAACAGGAACAAGGAAATGATAAAGATGCAATTTCATCTTTAAATAGTGCCATCTATCTTGAACCGGATTTTTCACTGGCACATTTCTCAATGGGAAATCTTTGCACAAAATCCGGTAAGAATAATGCCGGAACGAAACATTACAAGAATACGTTGAATATTCTGGCAAAGCTCGATCCTGAAGAAATACTTCCGGAATCGGATGGATTAACTGCCGGAAGATTAACTGAAATTATTAATTCGATGAAAGGATGAAAATGTAAATTAAATAGTTTGAGGTTTCGAGTTTGAAGTTTGAGGTTAACCCAAACCCGAAACCCAAAACCCAAAACCCGAAACCCAAAACAATGACAAATAATCAACATAAGAAAATGATACTTAAAGAAAGAGCAGACCTCTTGAAAACAGAGGCTGTGAAGGAAGAAATAACCGGTAACCAATTTGAAGGATTGGAATTTTTTCTAACAAATG
>DAOVNY010000196.1 GCA_030630005.1 Bacteroidales bacterium
AAAAATCAAAAAATGAAAAATTATTTAGTCTCAAACTAAATAATAAACATTTTTTATAAATTCAAAAAATTGATTTTATAAAAAGTTGGAAAAAATTTGTTTTTTACCGACTTTATGGACAGACACTAATTAGTGTCTGTCCATAAAGTCTTGTTCAAACAATTTAAGATTTTAGAATTCAGATTTAAAATTTTATCAACATAATTAACTTTATAGACAAGCACTAATTAATGAAGTTTCTTCCTCTTCACCAAATACGGAAACAATATCTGTTCAAATCCTTTATTGATATCAGCTTCGATAAAATCAATCTTGTACTGGGCACATCGCAATTTAAGTTCTTTTTTAAAATCAGAAACCAAATTAATATATTCCTTTTTAATACTTGCCGGATTGATTTTCATTTCCTCCCCGCTTTCCATATCAATAAACCGGTGTGGACGATTTTCATAATTAAAATCCTCCTCTTTATTTTTATCAACTACGTGAAACAAAATTACTTCATGTTTATTATGTTTAAGATGTTGAAGAGCAGAAAAAAGATCATCAGGGTTACTGTTTGTTTCAAACATATCGCTAAAAATGACCACCAACGACCGTTTATGAATACTATCCGCAATTATATGTAATGACTCAGCCGCAGAAGTTTGCGATTTTCTGTCTTTGGTTTCAGGCTTCAGCATTTTTTCAAGTTCAGAATACAAATATTTTTGATGAACAGCACTTGATCTCACTTGTGTACTCAAATCAACTTTATCGGAAAAAATATTTATACCAACTGCATCACGTTGTCGTTTCAGAAGGTTCATCAGTGCAGCCGCTGCATACACCGAAAATGTAATTTTATTTGGATTATCAATTGAAAGATTTTCTTTAACAGGAAAATACATCGAAGAAGAATTATCAATTATCAGACGACATCTCAGATTTGTTTCCTCCTCATATTTTTTCACATACATACGGTCGGTTCTGCCGTATAATTTCCAGTCGATATGTTTTGTTGATTCACCGGCATTGTATAAACGATGTTCGGCAAACTCGACCGAAAACCCATGAAAAGGACTTTTGTGAAGACCCGTAATAAAGCCCTCAACAACCTGTCGGGCAATGAACTCGAGCGAGCCAAACTGCTGAAGTCTGTTATGATCGATGGAATATCTCAAATTGATTATAAAAGTGCTTCAAGTTTGTCAACGAGAACTTGTTTTGGAACTGCGCCAACTTGTTTATCAACTATTTTTCCGTTCTTAAAAAACAAGATAGTAGGAATATTTCTAATTCCAAACTTAGCCGATACACCGGAATTATTGTCAACATCAACTTTTCCAACAACAGCTTTTCCTTCATAATTGATACCAATTTCTTGTACGATCGGACCAACCATTCTGCAAGGACCACACCATTCTGCCCAAAAATCTACAATTACAGGTTTATCTGAGTTAATTACAAGTTCATCAAAATTTGAATCAGTGAATTCTAATGCCATTTTTTTTTGTTTAAAGGGTTAATTATTTTTTTGCCAAAAGTAAAAATAAATTTTATTATTGAAACCTGAAATCCTGAAATGATTAAAAATTTAATTCAACTTAAACCCAACATTTTCTACATTTTGAATTGCTTGAATTAATTTATTTGGATTTACCCTGTTTTTCTTTGATTTCATTTCAATGGAAATATTCTCTTCAGAATCTGAAATGACAAATTTCAAAGGACATTTTCCTGAACTATTTTGAATAAGTTTTTTAAGCTGTTGTATTAGTTCCTGATTTATATTTTCCGCTTTTACGCTTAAAGTTATTTCACGTGCATAAGATTTTATTGCTTCAGCAAGAAGACTCATATTTGATATTTTAATATCCAGCATATCCGGATTATTATATCTTGGCTGTACTATGGCTTTTATCAGCAGGAATGATCCTTCAACAAGAAAATGCTTTAATTTTAAATAGGATTCAGAAAATAATGAAAGGTTAATTGAATCAGTAAAATCTTCAACAGTAAATAAGGCAAATTCATTACCCGATTTTGTAGTTCTAATAGTTGAGCTTGTAAGCATACCAGCAAAAGCAATTACTTTATTTCTAAATTTCTTAAGATCCTGATTCAAATAATCAATTGAATAAGTACAAAAGTTTTTCATCTCAATCTGGTAATCATCAAGTGGATGCCCCGAAATATAAAATCCAGTTACTTCTTTTTCATTTTTCAGTTGCTGTATTTTAGACCATGGTTCACATTCAGGCATTACGATATCAGGGATATTCATATCTTCATCATCGCCAAAAAGAGAAACCTGTGAAGAATTTTGTTTTTCCTGGAATTTTCCTGCATGTTTTATTATTTTTTCAAGAAAGATAGAATCGTCAGTATTCTCTCTGAAAAAATACTGTGCACGGTGTGCGTTTCCAAAATGATCAAATGCACCGGCTTTTGCGAGAGCTTCAAAACTACGCTTATTTACTGCACGAAGATTGATACGTTTTGCAAAATCAAATATATCCTTAAAAGCACCATTTTTCTTTCTTTCTTCAATTATTGCTTTAACGGCATTTTCACCAACACCTTTGATAGCAGCCATTCCAAAACGAATTTCACCTTTATCATTAACTTTAAAAAAAAGATCACTTTCGTTAAGATGAGGACCCAGAACAGGAATATTGCGTCTGCGGCTTTCATCAATAAAAAATGTAATCTTTTTAATATCATTAAGATTATGTGTTAGTACCGAAGCCATATATTCTGCAGGGTAATGAGCTTTAAGATATGCAGTATGATAAGCAATAACGGAGTATGCAGCCGAATGTGATCTATTAAATCCATACTCGGCAAAACGTTCCATCATATCAAAAACTTCTATCGCCTTTTCTTCGTCAATACCTTTATTTTTAGCACCCTCAACAAAAATAAGCCTTTGTTTTTTCATTTCCTCAATCTGCTTCTTACCCATAGCACGCCTCAAGATATCGGCACCTCCAAGAGTATATCCACCTAATTTCTGGGCAGTTTGCATAATCTGCTCCTGATAAACCATAATTCCAAAAGTTGGTTTTAGAATATCTTCTAACCATGGATGTGGATATTCCACTTTTTCTCTCCCATGCTTCCTGTCGATATATTTTGGTATATAATTCATAGGACCCGGTCGATACAAAGCATTCATCGCAATAAGATCCTCAATATTAGTAGGTTTAAGCACTTTCAGGTGATTACGCATACCTTCTGATTCAAACTGAAAAGTACCCACAGTATCACCGCGTTGATACAATTGAAATGTTTCTTCATCTTCGAGAGGAATATTTTCAACTTCAATTTTTATACCGTGTCTCTGATAAATATTTTCTATAGCATCTTTTATAATAGATAAAGTTTTTAATCCCAGGAAATCCATTTTCAACATTCCCACAGATTCCACCAGTTTACCCTCGTATTGTGTTACCGTAAGTTGCGAATCCTTTGTAGTACTCAGAGGAAGGTATTCCATAAGATTATCAGGACCAATGATAACACCACAGGCATGAGTACCTGTATGACGCGCTGAACCTTCGAGTATTTCGGCAAATTTTAATGTTTTTCTCTGTAAAGGTTCACCTTTTTTTCTGATTTCATTAAGTTCGGGAACATCTTTAAAAGCACTTTTGAGAGTAGTTCCGGGTTTTTCGGGAACTAATTTGGCAATCCTGTCAGCTTCGGGAAGCGGAAGTTTTAAAACTCTTGCAACATCCCTGATAGCAAGCCTTGCAGCCATAGTACCAAAAGTTACTATCTGAGCAACTTTTTCTTTACCATATTTGTTTACAACATAGTTAAGCACCTTTTCGCGACCTTCATCATCAAAATCAATATCAATATCAGGCATACTAACCCTATCCGGATTTAGAAATCGCTCAAAAAGCAAATTATATTTTATTGGGTCGATATTTGTTATTCCTGTACAAAATGCCACGGCAGAGCCGGCAGCAGAGCCCCTGCCCGGTCCTACTATCACATTCATCTTTCGGGCTTCCGCAATTAGATCCTGAACAATAAGAAAATATCCGGGAAAACCCATTTCTTTAATCACCTTAAGCTCATAATCAAGTCTGTCTTTTATATCTTCAGTGATTTCAGTAAAAAGTTTTTTTGCCCCTTTAAAAGTAAGGTGACGCAAATAATCATCTTCAGATGAAAATTCTTCGGGAATAGGAAAGTGCGGAAGAATGATATTTTTGGTTGTAATATCGTATTCTTCAATTTTATCAACAATTTCTTTAGTATTCTCAATGGCTTCAGGAACTTCCTTAAAAGAATCAGCCATTATTTCGGGAGTTTTAAAATATTCCTCTCC
>DAOVNY010000096.1 GCA_030630005.1 Bacteroidales bacterium
CACTATATTTTGCCTTTATACGTTGTAACGTATTTCGTTAAAATATTGATTAATAACGTTTTTGTATTTAGAAGATATTGTTTCATAATTTTATTTTTCAAATGTATAAAAAAAATTATAATGTTCAAATTATCTGAAGAAATCTCCATGGTCGTTGGATTGATGTAGTATATATTTCCCATATTTCCTTTATTCCCCTTATTTTCTTATTCCAACATTTCCTTTAATCTCATCCAACAATATTTATAAAGAAATATTTCCATTCAAACCCAAAATAATAATAATTTTGTTTACGTTTTGTTTTGGTATAATTGTTGAATTCAACATCATTAATGAAAAAAATAATATTCATACTTTTTTTAATCAGCATAATTACCTTTGACTGTTATTCGCAGGAAGTTGAAGGTATTGTTGTGTTAGCTAATGTAATAAATGGTGATACTATCCCTGTAATCCCACTTAAAGAAGTTAATGTTTATGCACTTAAGATAATAAAAAATAAAAGAGAAGCCCGAAGATTCAGCCGGCTCGTTAGAAATGTTAAGAAAGTATATCCTTATGCGAAGATTGCAGGAATTAAACTTAATGAATACAATGATATTCTCCTCAAAACTGAAAATGATCGTGAAAGACGAAAGATCATGAAACAAGCAGAAAACGAAATTCAGGGAGAATTTGGTAATGATCTAAAAAAACTAAATTTCTCGCAAGGCAAAATACTATTAAAATTGATCGACAGAGAAACAGAAAATTCCTCATTTAAGCTTGTACAGGATTTAAGGGGCAAATTTCAGGCTTTTTTCTGGCAGGCATTTGCCAGAATATTTGGATATAACCTGAAAGTTAAATACGATCCGGAAGATGAAGACCGGAATATCGAAATGATCGTTAAAATGATAGAATGTGGAATGATTTGATTAATTATTTTCCTCTGCCCTGAATAACAATAAGAACTGTATAGATAAGGATTTTAAAATCCATGGCGAGAGACATATTCTCAATGTATAAAATATCATATTTAAGTCTTTCAGTCATTTCTTTAACATTACTTGCATATCCATATTTCACTTGTCCCCATGAAGTTATTCCGGGTTTAATTTTATGAAGAAGACGATAGTGAGGTGAACGTTTCACTATTTGATCGATATAATATTGTCTTTCGGGTCTTGGTCCTACCAAAGACATATCACCTTTTAATACGGTATAAAATTGCGGTATTTCATCAAGTCTTACTTTACGGATGAATTTTCCGAATTTAGTAATTCGCGGGTCATCGTCAGATGAAAGCTGTGGACCATTTTTTTCTGCATCATTAACCATCGACCTGAATTTGTGCATGTGAAAAATTTTGCCATGTATTCCCACCCTTTCCTGAGAAAAAATTATTGATCCTGTAGATGATAATTTTACACCGATTGCCGTAAAAATATACAAGGGCGATAAAACAATCAGAGCTAATGTTGAAATAATGATATCAAAAAGTCTTTTAATTGATTGTTGCCATGCAGGCATCAGGTCGGGAGATATTTGAATAAGAGGAGCATGAAAAATGGATGTCATCTTTACAGTACCCATAAGAAAATCTTCCATCACAGGAATAACTTTAATTACAACATCAGTTTCTTCAAGTTCTGTAATTATTTTTCCAATTGTATTGCTTTCGTTTCTTTCTATAGCAATTATTACTTCCTTAACATTATTTTCTTCAATCAGATTTTTTAGATTTTCATAATGTCCGAGATGCGGAAGGTATTTTGAAAGTTTGTAATAATCGTATGTATGAGCATTTACAAATCCAATAAAAATATTTCCAGCCGACTTCTCCTGATTTTCAATATTCTTATAAATAGAAATGGCATTACCATTACTTCCTACAATAATTGTATTAAAACCTAATATCTTATTGTGAATTTTATAAACAGTAATTGATGTAAGTGCTAAACGACCGGCATAGGTTAATACAAAATGGAGGGCAAACAAAATCAGAAATGATTGATAATACGACATATATGAAACTATCACATCATCAAGAATAAGGGCAAAGAAAATGACTGTAACACCAAATAAAGTAATAAGCAGAGTTTGTCCCAGCTCTTTAAGTCTTCCCTTGCGATAAATTTTCCGGTAAGTGCCGACCATCACATATAAGATCAACCATGAAGTTGGTATTACTAATATTCCGATCCAATATTTATTATCAGCAATTATTTCATCAAGATTATTGATAACTTGAGGATCGATAGAGACTTTTCTATATAAAAAGAATAAACTCCATGCAATTGCTGCCGCAAAGTAATCTAAAATAGCATATTTAAAAACCTGAAGTTTCTTATTCATATCATTATTATTTAGTATCATAACTTTTATGAACCAATTTAATATTATCCAATAATATCACCGGATTATCTACATCCTCTGTTTTTACCGAGCCAAAAAATATTTTAAAATCAAGAGCATTAGTAGCTGCTGATACATTAGGAGTGATATTAATATATATTTTTTTCCATTTATCTGAGGTGTTGATATTTACAATTGGGCTTGATATAATTTGAGATTGGGTTTGAGAATATATTCCGGCAGTAATTATATTATCAATTTTATAATTTAATTCAATAAAAACCGGTGACCCTAATTGAGGTAAAATATATGCCTCATAAGACACACCTTCAAAAACCGGATTTTCTTCATCAATGTAAACTATTCCCGAATAATTTCCTTCAAAAACAAGTGAATCTACATTTGTTTTACTGATTGTTGTATCGCTATTTGTTCCGGCGACAAGCGAAAGACTTTCACTTTCAAAATTTTCTATCCATGGAAATACAGTGTTATCATAATAAATAGTTGATTTGTTTATTATTGTTATACTGTCTGGCGTTAAACGACAATTTTCGAGAGTTATAGGTTTAAAGAAAGGATATATTATTCTTGTGGCGGCAACACCATTCATTTTTACACCCGGGCGTATTTCAACTTTATGAATACCTTTTTCGAGAACAGGAAATTTTGCAGGCATTTCAAAGGCACCAATTAGCTGATCATCAATATAAACCCATGCATCAATAATATTATGCGAAGCAGATCCTTGCTGAGATATATCGGTAGAAAATCCTATTGAGTCAATTTGTATGTAAGCGGGAATAGTTTGATCAGATTCAAATTTTTCACATGAATCGAAAACAAAAATACCCAACAAAAATATTACTATTGAAATTAAAAAGTATAGATTTCTATACATAGAACATTTTTATTTTTAAAATAGCCTGATATTAGACAACGTTCTATTTTTTTATCTATTGCTTATTTTATTAAAAAAATATCACTTGTTTGTTACAAATTAGCAGATGAAATCTCCAGCTTATCAATAATCTTGTATGCCACTTCCAGTGCCTGATAGCCGTCATTGATCGTAACAATAGGCTTAGTATTATTAACAATTGAGTTATAAAAACTTTGTAACTCAGTTTTAATAGCATTGATTTCTTTTATTTCGGGCTTTTCGAATATAATTTGTTTTGAGCCTTTATTTTTTCCAAGATCAATGATCATTGCCATAGGATCTTTCACTTCACTTTTTATATCTTTTATCCTAACAATCTCTGATTCTTTTTTCAGGAAATCAACAGAGATATAAGCATCCCTCTGAAAAAATCTTGTCTTTCTCATGTTTTTCAACGAGATACGACTAGCAGTTAAATTTGCTACACAGCCATTGTCAAATTCGATTCTGGCATTTGCAATATCAGGTGTATCGCTGACTACAGAAACACCACTGGCGCTTATTTTTTTTATTGTTGATTTAACAACACTCAAAACAATATCAATATCGTGAATCATAAGATCAAGTACAACCGGAACATCAGTCCCCCTTGGATTAAATTGTGCCAGTCTGTGAGTTTCGATAAACATAGGATGTTTTATTATTGGCTTAGCAGCAGTAAATGCAGGATTAAATCGCTCAACATGACCAACCTGAACATTTACTCCTGACTCATTGGTGAGTTCGATCAGGGCTTGAGCTTCTGATAGAGTTGTTGCAATAGGTTTTTCGATAAATACATGCTTGAATTTTTTTAATGAACTCTCTGCACAATCGAAATGTGATATTGTTGGTGTTACAATATCAACCGCATCAACATCATTAATTAATTCCTCAATAGAATAATATCTTTTGATGTTGAATTCTTGTTCTACTTCTTTTGAGTTTATTTCATCAGGATCAAAAAAGCCAAGCAGTTCAAAATCATTAATTTCTTTAATACATTTAATGTGTATTTTTCCTAAATGTCCTGCACCGAGAATGCCTATTTTTAACATGCTGAATTTTTTTTACAAATGTATAACTTTTCATTATAATTATCGGAATGAATTAGTACTTTCGCAAAAACTTGTGCAAGCAATAATTAGCACCTAATGATAGACTCATATAAACATAAAGGATTGCGAAAAAGATTGGTTTCAACCATTCATAACAAAGGAATTAATGATGAAGGGATTTTGCAGGCAATTGGGAAAATACCCCGGCACTTCTTTATGGATTCGTCATTTCTTGAATTTTCGTATCAGGACAAACCATTTCCAATAGGTTCGGGACAAACTATTTCACAACCTTATACAGTTGCATTTCAAACAGAATTATTAAATATAAAAAAAGGCGATAAAATTCTTGAGGTTGGTACCGGATCAGGATATCAGGCTTGTGTTTTGCTTGAACTTGGAGCAAAAGTTTATTCTATTGAAAGACAAAAAAAACTTTTTATTAAAGCACAAAAATTTCTTCCTTCCATAGGTTATCGTCCCAAGCTATTTTATGGTGATGGATACAAGGGTTTGAAGGCATTTGCCCCATACGATAAAATACTTATTACTGCCGGTGCTCCTATTATACCTGATGATCTTTTGGAACAATTAAAACCCGGTGGTGTACTTGTTGCTCCTATTGGTAAAGGAGATGTTCAAATAATGAAAAGGGTTATAAAAGATAATAATGGCAACTTTAAGGAAGAAAACCACGGAACTTTTCGCTTTGTGCCACTTTTGATAAATAAAGCAAATGACTAAATATGCACACATTTAATCATTTACGCATTCTTTCACACAGAACTAAGTATGATTTTTGCTTTTTCTTCAGTGTTTAAATTTCCGTCAATCCAATTAATTTCAAATCCCTTTTTCTCCATTCTTCTGAACCAAGTCATTTGTCGTTTCGAAAATTGATGAATAGCAATATTCAATCCTGAAAATAATTCCTGAAAATCAATTTCTCCGGTAACATATTGGGTGAGAAATTTATATTCTAATCCGTAAAATTTTAATTGATCTGGTGTAATTCCTGAATTTAAAAGATTTTTTACTTCATCAATCATTCCTTCATCAAGTCTAACTTTGAGTCTTTTGGTAATCCTTTCTTTTAATTGCTGTCGTTCAAATTTTATCCCAAAAATTTTTGATTTTATTTTCGGGAAATCTTCCTTTACTTCTTCATGATGAGAATCGTAATATTCCCTGATCTCCAAAGCTCTTATCAATCGTTTTCTATCGGAGATATCGCTAACATTATGCAGTTCTTTTTTTTCTTTAAGAATTTTGATAAGATATTCATCATTTTCTTTTTCAATTTTTTTTCTAAGATTCTTATTTTCCGGAACTTTTATCAATTTGTATCCTTTTAAAACCGCCTCAATATACATTCCCGTGCCACCACAAAGTACGGGTACTATTTCACGTGAAGTGATTTCATTATAAACTTCCATGAAATCTTTTTGATATTCATACACGCTGTATTCGTATCCGGGATCAACAATATCTATTAAATGATATGGTATTTTTTTCCCGTTAACGATGTAATCAGAGTAATCTTTTCCTGTTCCCAAATCCATGCCTTTATACACTTGGCGTGAATCAGCACTGATTATCTCTGAATTTAGATGATAAGCAATATTTGCAGCTAATGTTGTTTTTCCTGTTGCAGTTGGTCCTAAAATAGTGATCATATCAAATAATTAGTTTTTCTTTTTGAAGCTCAGATTCTTTCATTACCAGAAAATCTCTGATCAAATTCAAATGAGATATTTTAGATTCTGTGAATGAAAATTCATCCGAATCTAATTTCTCAATTTCTTTATTTTTATAAAACTCAAATAAAAATTCTTTTAAATTTTCTTCATCTGAATTCTTGTTATCTTTTTGTGAAGTTTTTAAATATTGTAATATTCTCAATCCATCAACTTTATCTTCACATGCTTTGACAAAATTCCCCGGTGTTTTAAAATTCTTTCTCAAAGGATGCCAAATATTTTCCGAATTAAACTGATCATTAAAAAAATCAGTCATTGGTGTTTCAATATCTTTTTCATAAAGATTAGAAAACAAATCGAAAGTCTTTTTTATTTTATCAAACAAAGAAAAATGATAAAACGGATAACTTGACCAGTCACCATTTTTACCTTTTATCATTGCCGGACCTGTTCCAAAAAACACTCTGTCGGAAAATCTTGCCGCCGGAAAAACTTTTTCATTATTCCAGATTTTAAGTTTTCCATATTTCCTGAGTTTTTGAAGAAAATAAAAATCCTCACCGCTCTTATGTGGAGTGATCCCGCCAATTGTTTTATATGCCCATACCGGAACAGCAATCGCCGAACCTAAGGCAGTGAACCGGTATGGATTTTTAATCCTCCATAAATTTAATGAGAAGTATCTCATATAAATTTCATAATGCAGAATGCTGCGATCAGCAATTTCATCACCGGTTAATTTATGATAATACGGAACTGAAAGTGCCACTACTTTTTCATTTGCAATAAAAGAATCAGTAATAGAACTAAAATAATTTTCAGAAAAACTTGTATCAGCATCCATAGACAAAATAATATCATTTTTATCTGCTTCGATGCTGATCTTATCCATTATAGTTTTTCTTGCCCAACCTACGCCAAACCTTTTTCCTTTCCAACCCATGCCTTTCGAGGATTTGTCAATTACAGTTACCGGAAATTGCTTTACTTTTTTCAGTAATTCAAGAGCGTAAATATTATTCTGGCAAATATTTTTTTTTGCAGGATCCGACCACCATTCATCAGGCTGGTTCACACAAACAAATAATTCAAATGATTTGAATTTTTGTTTCTTAATATTGTTGATTAATTCAGGTAAATATTCCATTTCATCCATCACCGGAAGTGCAATATAAATTTTTCTCTCTTTACCTGATCTCATAAAAGGATTCTATTTTTTGGTAAAATTAAGGAAATAATAATTACCTCACCTTCGACCCCTCTCCCAAGTGGAGAGGTTGTTTTTTCGCCTCACCCCCTGCCCCCTCTCCCAAGTGGAGAGGGGGAAGTAGAAGAAACCAGCTGCTTTTTATTTGTTAGTTTTTTTATTTTCCCCTCAATGCTATTTTTTGGGGATTTATTACTATCTTTGTACATAAGTTTATATAAACAGATAAAAAAATGATAAAACAGGAAATAAAAACGAATTTGATAAACGCCATTAATCAAACTGATAACCCTGTTCTTTTGATGGAGATAAGTAAATTAATTGATATTGGTTTTGCTGATGAAAAAATTATTAAATTGAATAAAAGACAAATATCAGATATTGAAACTGCTATCGCACAGATTGAAAATGGCGAATTTCTGACCAATGAAGAAGCAAAAAAACAATCCAAGGAATGGTTAGAAAACTGATTTGGTCAAAATTTGCACTAAAGCAAAAACAGAGTATTTTTGAATATTGGAATAAAAGGAATAAATCAAAATCTTATTCAATAAAATTAAACGATCTTTTTAATAATGCAGCCGAATTACTAATCGCTCATCCAAATATTGGTGAAAAAACAGATTATAAAAATGTTAGATTGAAATTGGTTAGAGATTATTGGATGGCATATAGAATTACGGACAAACACATTCAAATCTTAACAGTTTGGGATACCAGACGCAATCCGGAGGATTTTGATAATATTTTAGAAATTATTAAATTTGTTTAAAAAGTTAATTTTTCCCCACAATGCTATTTCCTTTTGCGCTCAAGCTTCCCTCTCTTTTGGAAAGGGGCTGGGGGAGAGGTTTTTTACTTTTGATTGATTGAAAGTTTTTTTTAAAAAGTCAGTTTCCTGCAAGTGTCATACTGACGACGAAGGAGGAAGTATCTCCCGACTGTATGCAGTTAATTTGCAAAATTTATCTGCCGGCTATTTGCATTAAACCGGCAAATACTACCTGCTGATTATTTCGCATTTCGCAGGCAAAAGTAATTTTCTGGTGGAGGTGTAGGACGATGGAGGGATGACAAGTGATATTTATAAACTTTTATTTTAACTGCTTTACAACCATTTAATCAATATTATCTTATCTTTTCATCCATAGCGGTAGTTTTTTATTCTTTTCGAGCCATTCCTTTTTTAATTCTTTTTCAATAGATACACAATTATATTTAGGGTAGGTTTGAAACCAATAAATATTTAAACCGTCAAAATTGTCATGTACAACCTTATCTTTCATTAGTTTGGTTCTTGTTAAAAACTTCTTTTTTTTATGGCAAAATTTTGAATGCCATGGAGGAATAGGCTCTGGTGCAAGCAAACGCAATGGCAACGGATGTGCATTTAATTCACTTTCACTATTTGTACCTGCTTTTCCAAAATATAGCAACTCTAATTCCTTTTTGTTCTTTACTCCATACATTAAATATACACCTGGCTTAAACGGAATATTTGAATCAATGATTGTTTCAAGATATGAACCATTATTAATTCTG
>DAOVNY010000022.1 GCA_030630005.1 Bacteroidales bacterium
AACCGGTATCTGACATTCCAGTATTTAGTCCACTCCGAAAAGTTATTTATTTTGGACTAAAGTCCATAAATACCTAATAATCAATTACCACGCCCTTAAGGGCGTGGTAAGTCAAATAATTGATATTACGGGCTTTAGCCCAAATATTTCTTGATTAGTTGACTTTTCGGAGTGGACTCACTTATTTCACCACTCCAATTATTAAAAACTATCTAATAATAAAATCAGGAGTATGAATAACATTACTTTTGTTTAATGCCCTATCCATTATATAAATTTCAAAAGAAATAGTGTCAGAATCTAAAAAAGGAGTCATTATATAAAGTTCGAGTTCCATCTCAATTTCACCTTTAATGGATTTATTAATGCCATCGGGAGTGAGAACAGGAATACGGGAATTAAATGTTATTGATGTATCGGAGAAAACAATTTTCTGTTGTACGCCATTTATATTTTCATAAATATCAAGAAAAAAATTGTACTGATATGGAGGAGTGTTTTCCTCGCTTGTTAAGCCAATATCACCATCGCCATCAGTGTATGAAATTGTGATATATCCAAGTGAATCCTGTTGTTGAACATTATGTATTGTAGCAAAACTAACAAATTCAATATGCGGAATAATTGGATATTCCTCAAATTTAGTACAAGAGGAAAAAATAATCAGCCCTGCTATAAAAAAAATCCAGACAATTTTAGCTATTATTTTCATCTAATTTCTAATTTCATTACATAATCATAAACAAAAATAAAAAATTCAATTCAATTACTATTGTTATTTTTGTTAAAAGATAATGATCACAAAACATTTACAATATCATTAAAACCGATTTTTTTTAATGAACAACTTTAAAAATAACATTTTCAATATAAACTCTACTGAAAAGTTTAACAATATCGCTATTGAAATATTTCATTATCAATATAGATATAATGGACTTTACCGGGAGTTTGTCGATCATTTAAAAATAAAACCTTCAAACATTAAGAGCTTTACGGAAATTCCTTTTTTGCCTGTAGGATTTTTTAAAACTCATAAAATTAAAAGTAATCAAAAAGCAGCAGAGATAGTATTTTCAAGTAGCGGAACTACCGATAGTATTCCAAGTAAACATTATGTTACTGATGTTTCGGTTTATCAAGACAGTTTTAGAAATACATTTGAGTATTTTTATGGTGATATAAAAGATTATTGTATTCTGGCTTTATTACCATCATATCTCGAAAGAGAAGGTTCATCTCTGGTTTTTATGATTGACGATCTGATAAAAAGATCAGAAAATAAAAATAGCGGATTCTATCTTTATAATACTCAAGAATTAGTTAAGAAATTGCATAAAATGGAACACGAAAGACAAAAAGTAATTTTGTTTGGTGTTTCTTTTGCTTTGCTTGATTTAATTGAAAAATACACCATAAATATTCCAAATGCTATAATTATGGAAACCGGTGGAATGAAAGGTAGGAAAAAAGAAATTATCAGAGCTGAATTGCACCGGAGACTATGTAAGGGTTTTGGCGTGCAATCAATCCATTCGGAATATGGTATGACGGAACTTTTGTCTCAGGCGTATTCAAAAGGTGATGGAATATACAACACAGCTTCGTGGATGAAAGTCTTGATCAGGGATATCAACGATCCGCTTTCGATAATTGGAAATAATAAAACAGGAGGAATAAATATTATTGATCTGACAAATTATAATTCCTGTTCGTTTATTGCAACCCAGGATCTTGGTAAACTTTATGATGATAACTCTTTTGAAGTTCTCGGACGATTTGATGAAAGCGATATCAGGGGATGTAATTTACTGCTTGCTTAGATAATGTTTACAAGCAAATGCCAATAACTGCATTATGTTCCTCTGAAAAGTCATTTATTCATGGACTAAAGTCCTTTTACTTTTGTAGAGTTCTTTATGCCCCTGCCATAAATGGCAGGGTAATTCATTAACTTGCCATGTCCTTTGACTTGCGGCTTTTGAATTGCCACGTCCTTTGAATTGCCACGTCCTTTAGGGCGTGGATATAATTATCTCAGCAAACAATAGGGGCTTTAGCCCAAACGGAAAAACTATGCGTGTGCCGACATTTAATATTTCAATGCTTTTAATTTCAATTTTCATCAATACGCCCTCAAACAAACTCCGGGTTAAATTTTCAATTTGCTCATCATAATAATTATTAAAGAATGATTGTATTTCATTGCTCATGTTTGAAAATATTATTTGATAATAATCTAAACTGCTAATTGAGACTTCGTAAGTATCAAAAGGAATATCATCAATATAATTTTCTTCTTCAAGAGTAAGTACAAGAGGATTAGCAGAGTAGCCCTGAATATTAGAAACAATTTCTTCTGTATTAAAAGGAATGTCATCAATGTAGCTTTCTTCTTCTAACTCAATATTCAAATTATTGGAAAATGAAAATGGAGTGCAAAAAGTAAAAACTAAAACGAGTGTTAAAATTGTTGTTTTCATTTTATTATTATTTTTTGTTTATTTTAATGATATGACGACACAAAAAACAATATGTTACAGATTATTAAGAAAAGAGATAATTATTAACCAAAAATTGCATTTGGGGGTCGAATTTACACCTTACTTTTTCCCCGAAACAATAATAACTATTTCTCCTTTTGGGGGATGTTTGTCGTAATGTTCAAAAAGCTCTGTAAGTGTTCCACGGCGTGTTTCTTCGTATATTTTTGTGAGTTCTCTCGAAACAGATGCTTGCCTTTCGGCACCAAAATATTCAATAAATTGATTTAATGTTTTTACAAGGCGGAAGGGAGATTCGTAAAAAACCATAGTATAATTTTGGTTGGCAAGTTCTTTTATTTTTGTCATTCTTCCTTTTTTGTGAGGAAGAAAACCTTCGAATACAAAACGATCAACAGGCAAACCTGAATTTACCAAAGCAGGAATAAAAGCACTTGCACCGGGGAGACATTCAACTTCAACACCATTTTTAATACATTCTCTGACAAGTAAAAACCCCGGATCAGAAATTCCGGGTGTGCCTGCATCAGTAACCATAGCAATATTTTCGCCTCCGGCAATTCTTTCAACAAGACCTTCAACGGTTTTATGTTCATTAAATTGATGATGAGGGATCATCTTATTTTTAATCTCGTAATGTTTTAACAAAATACTTGTTTTACGGGTATCTTCGGCAAGAATGAGATCAACTTCTTTAAGCATACGAATAGCTCTTAAAGTAATATCTTCTAGGTTGCCAATAGGGGTCGGAACTAAAATTAATTTTGACATAAGTTTATTTGTTCATCCTAAATCATATAAAATTAATAAAATTTTGATAAATAATTTACAATGAGAATTTTCTTTTAATGACTTCCATAAACCGGATAAAAGAGTCTTCTTCGGTTTTCCAATTATTTTTTAATTTCAATTCATCAATAAAACTTCCGGCGTCATTAACATCATTAATCGAATTTAATTTATCCAAAACTTGATTATATTCCTGCATATTTCCATTAAAAAGCTCGTTAATAAACAGGAATTTTTCATTTATACCGATAGCTTTTTTAATATTGGTAATATGATTGTACGACATGCTGGCAGCAATACTATTATCTTTTTTATCAAGAAATTTATCTCCGATTGTGGTGGAGGTTTCGGCAAACATATCTAAAGTTGATTTCTTTTGTTCCGGTATTTTTGGTTTTTCAGGTTTGATATGCGTTTTTGTTTCGACAAGATTTTCTTCGGATTGTTGGATGAGCTCAACAGGTTTTTCTTCAGCTTGTTGAATAGTTTCAACAGGTTTTATCTCTAAATTTTCCGGTTTGAAATATGTCTTTATTTCGGCAGGCTTTTCTTCAGTCTTGGGCTTTTCCGGTTCTTTGGGAATATCTACCGGAGCTAAAGGTTTTGTGCCTAATTCTCCATTCAGTTTTTGAAGTTTATAAAAATATTCATAAAGTTTTTGGAGATTAGACATTATCATATCAAGTTCAATTCTTGGTATTTTGTCTTTGTGTTTTTTAATCATTTCAACTTCTTCATTAATAGCTTCATGAATGAATGAAATTTCGTTTTTAATTGTATTAATGTCCATGATTGATCTTGTTTTATAAATTGTATTTATGTAATTTTCTGCTATATAGACATCTGAAACAAAATAATTTCAGATATCAGTATGTTTTTATCAAATTTTTCCCCACTTTTGTATTTATAAAAAACAGTAAAATTCGTAAAATATTATTTTCGGATAAAGGTATAAAACATTAGTTTAAAAGTATAAAAATGTTTCTGGAAAAATCAAATAAATATCATAAACGCAATGGATGGGTCGAAGTTATCTGTGGATCGATGTTTTCCGGAAAAACCGAAGAATTGATACGTCGCCTTAATCGTGCAAAGATAGCAAAGCTTAAGGTGGAGATTTTTAAACCGGCAATTGATAATCGTTATGATGAAGAAAATGTTGTTTCTCACGATGACAATTCCATTCATTCCACTCCGGTTGAAACAGCTTCAAACATATTGTTTTATTCAAAAGATTTTGAGGTTGTCGGGATTGATGAAGCTCAATTTTTTGATGATGAGTTACCGGCAGTTTGCAATAAACTTGCCGATGCAGGAAAACGGGTTATAGTTGCAGGACTTGACATGGATTTTTCGGGAAAACCTTTTGGATCAATTCCTTCATTAATGGCAACAGCCGAATATGTAACCAAAGTTCATGCAATTTGTATGAAATGCGGTAATCTTGCACAATACTCCCATAGAACTATTAAAAATGATAAGTTGGTTGTTCTTGGAGAAAAAGATAGCTACGAACCTCTTTGTCGTAATTGCTTTAATGAAGCGAGGAAAAAATTATAATTGTTACATTATTATTGAGAAAACAATAAATCATAAAATGGCTACAAAAGAAATAACATTATTAAAACAGCAGATCGAAAAATTAAATGATAAAGATTTTGATCTTTCCGCATGGAAAAAATTTACAATAGTTTTTCTTGCCCGTATTTTTGGTGATGACTCCCCTAAAATAAGCCAGATCGAAAAAATTGAATCTGATTATAGCAGTTGGTCATTACGAGATACATCCGGCTCGTCCTCCATTATTGATGCCTCTAAAAAACTTGCCCGTGAAATATTAGAAGCATCAATTGCAGAAATTGAAATTTTCGGAATTCCGGGAAAAACAGATGATGCAGTTTCAATAGAAATTATCAATATTATTAACGAAATATTACAAGACGAACTAAAAGGCTCTCAATTTAAAGAACTCAAAAAAATCATCAAATCAAGCCTTATCGCCAAAGAAAAACAAACTAAAATTGCCGAAAAACTTAAAGTTTTCGGATATGAAACTTCTATTGGAATTTTAAGCGGAATACTGGCAAATTCGAGGATTGGGAAGATGATTTAAAAAAACCAATTAAAATTTTATCCAAATCTTTAAAGTAGATAAAATCTCTTTTCTGAGCACAATTTTCAGACACAAATTCCACAAATTAACACGAAAATAAATTTGTGATAATTCGTGTAATTCGTGTCAACTTTACAAAATAAATTGCAGCTCCGATAAAGCCTAAACCATAAACTACTCCTGCAGGAGCATTTCCTTGAATTTCTTTTTTCATCTGTTTTTCTACAAAGATAGAAATTATTCCCAACACATCAAAATATCAATTAGCTTATGTAACCGCTATGCGGTAAATTTTATTCTCTCATTTTATTTCTGCTACAATAATATTTGTCCTACAGACAAAAGCAAACATTTTCAAAAAGTGCAAAATATCCTTAATTTCCAAATAATTAATTCAATATTTTTTTTACATTTGCAGCCGATTTCAAAAACACATAACATATTTAATGAAAGTAAAATACAGGGAATACAAAAAGCTAAACTTAGCAGAGATAGGAGAAAATATTGAAAAATATTGGGAAAGTCATAAAATATTTGAAAAAAGTATGGCTATTCGCGAAGGTCATAAACCTTATGTTTTTTATGAAGGTCCTCCGTCAGCAAATGGTTTACCGGGTATTCACCATGTGATTTCCAGAACAATAAAAGATTTATTTTGCAGATATAAAACTCTGAAAGGATTTCAGGTAAAACGTAAAGCAGGCTGGGATACTCACGGTTTGCCAATTGAAATCGCAACAGAAAAAACACTCGGTATCACCAAAGAAGATATTGGAAAAAATATTTCTATTGAAGATTATAACAAAGCTTGCCGCAAAGAGGTAATGAAATATAAGGATAAATGGGATGACCTGACCAAAAATATGGGTTATTGGGTTGACCTTGAAGATCCTTATATCACTTTCGATAATAAATATATTGAATCTGTTTGGTATCTTTTAAACAAACTTAACGATAAAGGTTTGCTTTACAAAGGACACACAATTCAGCCATATTCGCCTGCAGCAGGTACTGGATTGAGTTCTCACGAGCTTAATCTTCCGGGTTGTTACCGCGATATTAAAGACAGCACCGTTGTTGCTCAATTTAAAGTTGTTAAAAACGGAAAATCAAATTTTTTATTTGATGATGATAATGAAAATGTAAACTTCCTCGCATGGACAACTACTCCGTGGACTCTTGCTTCGAACACAGCTTTGGGTGTTGGTAAAAAAATCAATTACATAAAAGTAAAAACATTTAATCCATATACTTCAAAACCGGTTTCAGTAATTCTTGGTAAAGAACTTCTCGGGAAATATTTTCCTGAAAAAAATGCTGAACTGAAAATGGAAGATTATGAAGCAGGACAAAAAAATATTCCTTTTGAAGTTGTTGGAAAATATATTGGAAAAGACCTGAAAGGAATCTCTTACGAACAATTATTACCTTACGCACAACCAAAAGATGGTGATGCTTTTAAAGTTTTGATAGGCGATTTTGTTACAACCGAAGAAGGTACAGGAATTGTTCATCTTGCTCCGAGCTTTGGTGCCGACGACCAGAGAGTGGCAAAACAAAACGGAATAGGTTCGTTAACTCTTGTAAATAAACAAGGAAAATGCACCGAAGAAATGGGCGAATTTGCAGGCAGATATGTAAAAAATGAATTCGACCCCGATAATGATCCTGATAATAAAGAAACTCTGGATATCGACATTATCGTTAAACTAAAACAAGAAAACAAAGCCTTTAAAACCGAAAAATACGTTCACTCTTATCCTCATTGCTGGCGTACCGATAAACCAATCCTTTATTATCCTCTGGATTCGTGGTTTATTAAAACTACCGCTTTTAAAGACAGGATGATAGAACTGAATAAAACCATCAACTGGAAACCTACCTCAACCGGTATCGGTCGTTTTGGAAATTGGTTAGAAAATCTTGTTGACTGGAATTTATCAAGATCACGTTTTTGGGGTGTTGGTCTTCCAATTTGGATTACAAAAAACCGAAAAGAACAAATTTGTCTCGGGTCGGTTGCTGACCTGAAAAATGAAATTGAGAAGTCTGTTGAAAAAGGATTTATGAGAACAAATCCTTTCGAAAATTATATACCGGGAAATAATTCAAAAGAAAATTATGAGACTTTTGATCTTCATCGTCCGTACATTGATGAGATAATTCTTGTTTCCCCTTCAGGAGAAAAGATGTTCCGCGAACCTGATCTTATTGACGTTTGGTTTGATTCGGGGGCAATGCCTTATGCACAAATGCACTATCCTTTTGAAAACAAAAAAGAGTTTGAAAACAATTTCCCTGCTGATCTTATCGCCGAGGGCGTTGATCAAACAAGAGGATGGTTTTTTACTATGCACGCAATTGCCGTAATGCTTTTCGACTCAGTATCTTACAAAACCTGTGTTTCCAATGGTTTGGTTCTCGATAAAGACGGAAATAAAATGTCGAAACGCCTTGGCAATGCAGCCGATCCATTTAAGATTATCAACGAATACGGACCAGATGCTCTCAGGTGGTACATGATGACAAACGCACAACCGTGGGATAACCTGAAATTTGATCCTGCCGGAATTGGTGAGGTTCAAAGGAAATTTTTCGGAACACTTTATAATACTTACGCATTTTTTACTCTTTATGCCAATATCGACGGTTTCGATTACTCGGAAGATGATATTCCTTATGAAAAACGTCCCGAACTCGACCGCTGGATATTATCAGAATTAAATACTCTCATCAAAAATGTTGATGATTATTATGATGATTATGAGCCCTCAAAAGCAGGTAGAGCTATTCAGAATTTTGTTGACAGTTATTTAAGCAACTGGTACGTTCGTTTATCACGAAGAAGGTTTTGGAAAGGTGATTATTCTAATGATAAAATATCTGCATACCAAACACTTTATAAATGTCTTGAGGTAATTGCACAATTATCTTCACCTATTGCACCTTTTTTTACTGATAATTTATTTATTGATCTTAACAAAATAACAAAAAAACATAATGTGGAATCTATTCATCTTACGGATTTCCCAAAAGCAATAGATAAACAAATAGATAAAAAACTGGAGGAAAGAATGCAGCTTTCGCAGAAAATTTCTTCTATGGTTTTATCTTTACGGAAGAAGACAAAAAACAGAGTTCGTCAGCCGCTTAATAAAATTATGATTCCTGTTCTTGATGAGAACTTCAAAAAACAGGTACAGGCAGTCGAAGACCTAATATTGTCAGAAGTAAATGTAAAAGAAATTGAATATATTTCTGATGCATCAGGAATATTGGTTAAAAAGATCAAACCGAATTTTAAAACATTAGGTCCGAAATACGGCAAGCTGATGAAACAAATTTCTCAGGCAATAAATTTATTTAACCAGGAAGATATCAGCTTAATCGAAACAAACAAAAAATATGAATTATCTCTCGAAAATCAAAAAATAGAAATATCAATTGATGATGTTGAGATTATGACTGAAGACATTCCGGGTTGGGTTGTAACTAATTTGGATAATCTGACAGTTGCTCTGGATATCACAATTACAAAAGAACTGGAAGAAGAAGGAATTGCCAGAGAGATAGTTAACCGGATTCAAAACCTGAGAAAAGACAATGGTTTTGAAGTTACTGATAAGATCGCTTTACAGATAGAAAAAAATAATACTATTTTTGATGCAATCAACAATAACATTTCTTACATTTGTTCGGAAACTTTAACAGATAGATTCGAGTTCCTTGATAAATTAGAAACCAACGATTCTATGAATATTGAATTGAATAATAATATTAAAATAACAATAAATATTAAAAAGATAAGTTAATAATTTTACTCAAATATTTCGTTTCTTACTAAAAAAAATGAGTTATGAAAGACACTAAATCGGAAACAAAAAAAACAAGATACTCTAAAGAAGAGTTACAGGAATTTAAAGATCTTATTCTCAAAAAACTTGATAAAGCACGCATTGATCTTAAAATGCTGACAGATGCTTATACAAACAATAATGAGCATGGAACCAATGATACTTCTCCAACTTTTAAAGTTTTGGAGGAAGGATATCAGGTTCTCTCGAAAGAGGAAAACAGTAAATTAGCTGTCCGCCAGCAAAAATTTATCAATAACCTCGAAAATGCTCTTATTAGAATCGAAAACGGTTCGTATGGAATTTGCAGAGCTACCGGAAAACTTATTTCTAAAGAAAGGTTGAGAAGCGTACCTCATGCTACATTAAGCATTGAAGCAAAAAACAAACAATACGATTAATGTCGTTTATCAATAATTTCTATCGTAATAAATTTTGAAGAAAGCCGCTATTATAATATTTCTGGTTTTGATCCTCGACCAGACATTAAAGTTTTGGATAAAAACTACTATGTTTTTGGGGCAAGAAACTCATGTTATGGGCGATTGGTTCTTGCTACATTTTACCGAAAATTACGGAATGGCATTTGGGTTTCAGTTTGCAGGGGAATTTGGCAAACTTTTTCTCAGTATTTTCAGGATACTCGCCATAATTGCAATTGGCATTTATATTTATAAAATTTCTCAGAAAAAACATAATACAGGGCTTATTATTAGTCTATCCATGATTTTTGCAGGAGCTTTTGGAAATATTATCGACAGTGCTTTTTACGGATTACTGTTCAGCGAAAGTAGTCCTTATCAGGTAGCATCATTTTTGCCCGAAGATGGGGGATACGGAACTTTTCTTCACGGAAGGGTTGTTGATATGTTTTACTTTCCTGTTATAAAAGGAACATTTCCGGATTGGCTTCCATTTTGGGGTTCCGAAAGATTTATTTTCTTTCGTCCCGTTTTTAATATTGCAGATTCTGCCATTACCATCGGAGTTTTTATTTTAATATTTTTTCAAAGAAAATTTTTTAAGAAATAGGTAACTTATCAACCAATAATTCTTATTTTCTGACTTTGAGGATAAATTTAAAAAATTGTATTGGGGGTATAAAGGTATAAGGGGAATAAAGGTATAGAAGGATATAAGATTTCCCATATTTCCTATATTCCCCATATTTCCCCTATTTCCATTATTCCCCCTATTGTTATTGTTAATTTAATACTAATTGGCTATAAAAAATTTTTTCTATACAAATCCTTTTCAATATTTCATTCTAAATTATACCTTTGTGCAAATTATTTTTTAGATTTATGGAAAATCAAACTAAAGGGAAAATTGCTCAAATCATTGGACCTATTATTGATGTAATCTTTGATCAGGATAGTAAACTACCTAATATTTACGATGCACTTGAAGTTTTAAACGAAAAGGGCAATTCAATAATTCTTGAATGTCAACAAGATATTGGTGAAAACACAATTCGTACAATTGCAATGGATTCGACCAACGGATTAAGACGCGGGATGGAAGTAATATCAAAAGGAAAACCAATTTCAATGCCTGTTGGAGATCAGGTTCGCGGGCGATTATTTAATGTTATCGGTGATCCGATAGACGGGCTTGGAGAAGTTGACAAAACACACACATATTCCATACACAGAGATCCTCCAAAATTTGAAACCCTTACTACGCAATCAGAAGTTCTTTATACGGGAATTAAAGTTATTGATTTAATCGAACCTTACTCAAAAGGCGGTAAAATTGGATTATTCGGGGGAGCAGGAGTTGGAAAAACCGTTATTATAATGGAGCTTATCAATAATGTTGCAAAAGTTTATTCCGGTCTTTCTGTTTTTGCAGGTGTAGGCGAGAGAACTCGTGAAGGTAATGACCTTTTACGTGAAATGATAGAATCGAAGGTAATAAAATATGGTGATGAGTTTGTCGAAGACATGGAAAAAGGCGGTTGGGATCTTTCAAAAGTTGACAAAAAACAACTTGCAGAATCACAAGCAACTCTTGTTTTCGGACAAATGAACGAACCTCCGGGAGCACGCGCACGTGTAGCTTTATCAGGATTGACCCTTGCTGAATATTTCCGTGATGGCGATGAAAAATCCGGCGGTAATGATATTCTTTTCTTTATGGATAATATTTTCCGATTTACACAAGCAGGTTCCGAAGTTTCGGCACTACTCGGAAGAATGCCGTCAGCTGTGGGTTATCAACCAACTCTGGCAACAGAGATGGGAATAATGCAGGAAAGAATTACTTCAACAAAAAGAGGATCAATTACATCAGTTCAGGCGGTTTATGTACCTGCCGATGACTTGACTGACCCTGCTCCTGCAACAACTTTTGCCCATCTTGATGCAACAACAGTTTTGAGTCGTAAAATTGTCGAACTTGGAATTTATCCTGCTGTTGATCCGTTAGATTCAACTTCAAGGATTCTTACTCCAAAAATTGTTGGTGAAGAACATTATAAAACTGCACAAAAAGTTAAAGAAATACTTCAGAGATATAAAGAACTTCAGGATATTATTGCTATTCTCGGTATGGAAGAATTATCGGAAGAAGATAAATTAATTGTTCACAGAGCGAGAAGAGTACAGCGTTTTCTGTCTCAGCCATTTCATGTTGCAGAACAATTTACCGGACTGAAAGGAACAATAGTTTCTATTGAAGATACTATTAAAGGATTTAACATGATTATGGATGGCGAAGTAGATGAATATCCCGAAGCAGCCTTTAACCTTGTTGGAACAATTGATGAAGCAATTGAAAAAGGGAAAAAGATACTTGAAGAAACTAAAGAGGAATAAATAATTTTTTAAAAAGATGAAAATCGAAATTATTACACCGGATAAAACAATTTTTGAAGGAGAAGTAGATTTAGTCCAAATGCCGGGAATTGACGGATCTTTCGAAATTTTAAATAATCATGCTCCTTTGATCTCTGTTTTGAAAAAAGGGAAAATTAAAGTTACCGACAAAAAGAAAATAACAAAGTTTTTTGAAGTCAATGGAGGTGTAATAGAAGTGTTAAAAAACAAAGTCATTGTTTTAGCGGAATAGAATCACCAAAAAGATAAGTTGCTTTTTATTCATTAATTATTTATTTTTGAAAAAAATTATTATGGCAAATATATTTAGTTTTTTCGCTTCTTTTGTTAAAAAAAAAGATCTTCAGGGAACGATCAAGTATATATTAAAAGGAACTGCTGATAGTTATAATATCACATATAAAAACTATAAAAAACAAACTATCCAAAATCCGAAAGTTAAAAACGGATGGACAAAATCATTTGTTGGAAAACCCGGTGATTATTATTATGCCTCGGTTCAGGCAAATAAAAGAAACGCCACAGTACAACTTTCTGTTTTCTACAATGGTGTGTTAATTAAAGAGGTATCAAAATCAGGTGATTTCGTTTTAGCCACAGTTTCGGGAACTTTATCTTAAATATCCGGATCAAAAAATCTTTGTTGCAATTATTTATTCTTCAGTTTCAATATCAACTTCAGCAGGAATTGATAAATGTCCTTGAACAATTTCCCAATCTGTTGACTTTTTAAGAACTCCGGTAAATCTTATCCCCTCAAAACTCATTGCCTTTCCTTTATAAATAAAATTATAACTCAGCATTGTAGAAAACCAAGCAGTATTACCGGTTTCATTTATAAATATTTTTAGCTCGGAAATCGAAATATAAACTTCTTCAAATGATTTGAACTGATGTTGGATTGCCTTGTTAATTTGCTCCCAACCTATTAGCTTTTCATCACTATCAGTTCCAATTAAAACAATATCATCTTCGTTTGCCCATATTTTTTTGATAATACTTAAATCCTTATTTTCATTTGCAATAACATACTGATCGAGAATATTTTCAATTTGTGCTTTTTCTTTTTCAGGATTGAATTTTGGTTCTTGTTTTTCACACTTATTACATCCTGTAATTCCTAAAAAAAACACTGTAAATAGTAAAAGAATAATTTTTTTCATAACTAATACCTTTCTTTTATTAATTTGAGTTTAATACTTATTTTACGTTTGCTTGACTTGTGTTGTTACGAATTATTTTGTGAAAATAAGATTTTTTAATATTATATGCAATTTCTTATCTTGTTTTTTTATGGAATTCATTAATTTTTCGTAAAATTGCACCTTGAAAAACGTATTATTTTTTAAGTAAATGAGAGCTACAATTAAATATTATAAAATAAATATTTTCAGGATTTTATTATCGGTTTTTGTTTTTTGTTCTCTACATGTCCAATTTATTAACGCACAGCACACAAACAATTCTCAAAGTATCGAAAATAATGAATATACCGAAAGTCTGGAAGTTAAAGTAACAAAAGAAGAATTTAATGTCGGAAAAGAGATCATTGGTCACATAATTGATTCCCATGAATGGCATATTTTAACTTATGGGCACACTCATGTTTCAATACCTTTACCTGTTATTTTATTTGATAATGGAAAGATCGTTATTTTTTGGTCAAGTAAATTTCATCACGGACACGATTCATACAAAGGATATAAATTAATAACTGAGGGAGAATATAAAGGTAAGATAGTTCGTATTGACGAAAATGGAGTTATTAACCCCGACCTGCCTTTGGATATGTCAATAACCAAAATCGTTTTCGCTATATTAATAAGCATGGTACTCATTTGCTGGATATTTATTTCGGTTGCCCGAACATATACAAAAAGAAAAGGTAAAGCACCAAAAGGTCTTCAATCATTTTTGGAACCGATAATTTTATTTATCAGAAATGATATTGCAAAACCGGCAATCGGTGAAAAAAAATACGAAAAATTTATGCCGTATTTACTCACCCTGTTTTTTTTCATATTTTTAAATAACTTACTCGGATTAGTTCCTTTTTTCCCGGGAGGAGCAAATGTTACAGGTAATATAGCTGTAACCGGGGTTTTGGCACTTTTCACTCTTATAATTACACTTTTTAGTGGAAATAAAAATTACTGGGTTCATATAATTAATGCTCCGGGAGTTCCATGGTGGTTAAAGTTTCCCATCCCTTTAATGCCTATCGTCGAAATTATGGGATTGGTCACAAAACCTTTTGTATTGATGGTGCGACTTTTTGCCAATATTACAGCCGGACATATAATTGTTTTAGGTTTTGTTAGCCTGATATTTATTTTCGGAAATATAAATCCGGCATTAGGATATGGTGTTTCGGTATTATCTGTGGCTTTTGCCATTTTTATGGGATTGCTTGAGTTGCTTGTTGCTCTTATTCAGGCTTATGTTTTTACACTGTTATCAGCACTTTATTTCGGAATGGCAACAGAAGAACATCATTAAATTGTTATTATGCTTATACTATTTATTATTGTTTTACTTCTGTCGTTTTATCTTTTAGCAAAAGTTATTGACAATTATTTTGTGGACTCGTTGGATAAAATTGCAGCGAAATTAAAGATGTCATCAGATGCAGCCGGAGCAACTTTAATGGCAGCTGGCTCCAGTGCACCGGAGTTATTTATTGCCCTTTTTGCAGTTTTTCGTCACGGAAACCATGAAGCTATTGGAATAGGCACCATTGTAGGTTCTGCAATATTCAATATTTTGGCAATTACAGGAGCGGTAGCAGTTGTAAAGAAATCTCTAATTGCATGGCAAGCAGTTATTCGCGACCTTGTTTTTTATGCAGTTGCAGTATTTTTATTGATAATTTTGTTTAAAGACGGAAAAGTAGAGTGGTCAGATGCAGCGTTATTTATTGGCATTTACCTTATATATATTGTCGTTGTTGTACTTTGGCGAAAAATATTCAATTATGTTGACCCGAATGAAGAAAAACAGGAAATCAATAAAAAAATTGACAAATCAGAGTTCGTCAAAAAAATTACATCTCCATTCGATTTTGTTTTAGATAAAATTTTCCCAAAGCCTGATAAATATTATGCTATCTTTTTTATTTCGATTGTAATTATAGCTGCATTAAGCTGGGTTCTCGTAGAAAGTGCAATAGGCATAGCTCATATTTTAAATATTTCTGAGGCAATTATTGCAGTTACAATATTGGCAATCGGCACTTCTGTCCCCGATTTTATTTCTTCAGTGGTAGTTTCTAAGCAGGAACGAGGCGGTATGGCTATCAGTAATGCAATAGGATCGAATATATTTGATATTTTAATAGGACTGGGACTGCCATTTTTATTAATTATATTAATTACCGGAGGAAATATCAACCTGCATATTGATAATTTAGATATATCAGTATGGTTTCTTTTAGCATCAGTAGTTGTTTTATTTGGATTATTTATAATTAACAAATGGGTTGTAGGCAAAAAAATGGGTGTGTTTTTAATACTGCTTTATGTTGCCTACATTGTTTGGGCTGTAATAAATGTTGGTTGACAAATCCAAAAAAAAGAGATAATTATAAAAGAAACAATGCAAAAACTTACTAATTTTGCAAGCGTTTTTAAAAAAAGAAAATTTATCATGACAAAAAAAATCCTTGAACTAACAGAAAAGATATACAACGAAGGAGTTGAAAAAGCAAAAAAGGAAGCCGAACTGATTATTGCAAATGCAAAAAAGGAAGCCGATAACATTATTAACTCTGCAAAAAACAAAGAAAAGGATATCGCTGAACAAGCACAAAAACAAGCTGATGAGCTTAAAAAAAATGCAGATTCGGAAATACGCCTCGCTGCACGACAATTCATCAGTAAATTAAAACAACAAATTACCAATCTTGTAACAACTGCACAAGTCGAAGCTCCCGTGAAGGATGCTTTCAAAGATGAAGAATTTGTAAAAAATATTATCCTTACTATTATTAAAAACTGGAACCCGCAGAAGCCGGAAGAATTTAATATCAGCTTGCTGCTTCCGCAAAAAGAAGAAAAAGAACTTACAGATTTTTTCAATAATAAAGCAAAAGAACTCTTGGACTCAGGTCTTGAAATTAATTTTGAACCGAATATTAAAAGCGGTTTTAAAATCGGACCAAAAGACGGTAGTTATTACATCAGTTTTACTGATAAAGATTTTGAAAATTATTTTATAAATTATCTCAAAGACAGGACAAAGAAAATGATTTTTGATTGATGAGTAGCTGAAATTTTACCAAAATAATCTATGGATTTAACAATGTTTAAAAGAAACTATTATTGTTTGGTTGCGGGACTTCCCGATATAATAATTGAGGGAAACAAACCGGGGGAGACAAGCCATGAGTTTAAAAATGAACTTGCTGAGCAACTGCATTCATCTGATTATAAATTGGCTGAATTACTTTATCTAAATTACGATAATAAAAATTTGTTAAATCTACTTTTAAAACAAGAAAATAAATTTATTGCTCTTGGAAATTACACAGAAGAGTATTTGGAAGAACAAATTAAGGAACCCACAAATATTGTTGATTATATGAAACAAATGATCTTCAATATTAAAACTGAAACTTCCGGAAATTCAAATTTGAGTAGTGAAAACGAATTACAAAGTTTATATTATGAGTATGCATCGCAAGTAAAAAACGATTTCTTAGAACAATGGTTTAAGTTCGACAGGGATATGAAAAATATTTTAATCGCTGTAAATTGTCGTAAATATGGTTATGATATCGAAAAACAACTTATTCCTGTTAAGCACAAAAACGAAGTATATGAAGCTCTTATCAAGAGTAGCCCTAAAGCAGATTTACTTGCAGACGAAGTTCCTTATGTAGAAAAAATATTGCAGATAGCAGAATCTGAAATGGATATATCAGAAAAAGAAAAAACCTTTGATAATATAAAATGGAAATTTCTTGACGAGCATACGTTTTTTAATTATTTCACTATTGAAAAAATATTAAGCTTTGTAATTAAATTAAATATAGTTGAACGTTGGATTGAACTTGACAATGAAACAGGGAAAGTACTTTTTAACAGATTGATAAATGATATAAAAATGAGTTATAAATTTCCTGAGGAATTTAGTGTAAAAAGAAAATTAGTACTTAAAGTGAACTAAAGTTAAGAGTGCCTAAAGTTATAAAAGATGAATATGAAAAATTTAGTAAGTAAATGAAATTCTTACTATTTTTACTTCAATTGGTAAGAAGCTAAAACTTTAAGTACTTTAGGCACTTTAAGTACTTTAGGCACTGATTAAACAAGAAATATTAAAATATATGAGTACAAAAGGTAAAGTTACAGGTATTATTGCAAACCTTGTAATTATTGAGGTTGACGGACCGGTTTCGCAAAACGAGATTTGTTATATCAAGATGAGTGATGTGAAACTAATGGCTGAGGTTATTAAAATTGGCGGGAAAAATACTTATGTTCAGGTATTTGAAAGCACAAGGGGTTTGAAACCGGACACAGAAGTAGAATTTACCGGTCACATGCTGGAAGCAACACTCGGACCGGGCATCTTGTCAAAAAACTTCGACGGATTACAACACGACCTTAATAAAATGGAAGGCACTTTTCTGAAAAAAGGTGATTATACTCCTGCTCTCGAAGATGATAAACTTTGGGAATTTAAACCCATTGCAAAAAAAGGTGATACTGTTGTTCCGGGTTCATGGCTTGGCGAAGTCGAAGAAAACTGGATACCTCATAAAATTATGGTACCTTTTAAATTTGAAGGAACTTTTACAATCAAGAGCATTGTTGAACAGGGCGAATATAAAATTAACGATACTATTGCTGTTTTAATTGATAATGAAAATAATGAAATCCCTGTCAGCATGGTTCAGAAATGGCCCGTAAAAATTCCAATAAAAGCATACAAAGAAAAACCACGTCCGTTTATCCTCATGGAAACAGGTATCAGGGTAGTTGACAGCTTGAATCCCATTGTAGAAGGAGGGACAGGTTTTATCCCCGGACCGTTTGGAACGGGTAAAACCGTATTGCAACATGCACTTGCAAAACAAGCCGATGCCGACATGATCGTTGTTGCCGCCTGTGGTGAACGTGCCAACGAAATAGTAGAAATTTTTGCCGAATTTCCCAAATTAGATGATCCGAGAACCGGGCGTAAATTAATGGAAAGAACAACAATCATAGCTAATACTTCAAATATGCCGGTTGCTGCTCGCGAGGCATCGGTTTACACAGCAATGACAATTGCCGAGTATTACCGCTCAATGGGTTTAAAAGTTTTATTACTTGCCGATTCAACATCACGCTGGGCGCAAGCATTACGCGAAATGTCAAATAGAATGGAAGAACTCCCGGGACCTGATGCTTTCCCAATGGACTTGCCGGCAATTATTTCAAATTTCTATGCTCGTGCAGGCTTCGTTTATCTCAATAATGGGAAAACCGGTGCTGTAACATTTATCGGAACTGTTTCGCCGGCAGGAGGTAACCTGAAAGAACCTGTATCTGAATCAACCAAAAAAGCAGCACGTTGTTTTTATGCTCTTTCGCAGGATCGTGCCGACAGTAAAAGATACCCGGCTATTGATGCAGTTGACAGTTATTCAAAATATATTGAATATCCCGAATTTCAGGAATTTATCAAAGAAAATATTTCACCCGATTGGATTGAAAATATAATGCTGGCAAAAAATATCCTTATCAGAGGACGTGAAGCTTATGAGCAGATAAATATTTTGGGTGATGATGGAGTGCCAATTGATTATCATCAGATATTCTGGAAATCAGAGGTTATTGATTTTGTTATTCTTCAACAAGATGCTTTCGATAAAATTGATGCTTCAACATCTATCAAAAGACAGCAATATATGATGAATAAAGTACTTGATGTTTATAAAGCAAGTTTAAAATTTGAAACATTCGAGGAAGTAAATCCATATTTTAAAAGAATAATAAATGTTTTCAAACAAATGAATTATTCTGAATTTGAGTCGGAGAAATTCAATAAATTTGAGAAAGAATTACAGGGAGTTATTAATGAAAGAGTTATGATTGATGATTGACGATTGACTATTTGAAAATCGTAAATCATAAATCATAAATCATAAATCGTAAATCGTAAATCGTAAATCAAAAGATGGAAACAACAGCTTTTCAAAAAATACACACTAAAGTAGATCATATTACAAAAGCAACATGCTCGTTACATGCCGATGGTGTGGGTTATGAAGAAATGGCAACTGTAAATGGCAGG
>DAOVNY010000205.1 GCA_030630005.1 Bacteroidales bacterium
AAAAACTCAAACTTCCGGTCTTTTTAATAATTGCCGAAACTGCAAAACAAGAGAATATTAAGGCTTTTGTTATTGGTGGCTTTGTGCGTGATTTGATTTTGGAACGCCCTTCACAAGATATTGATATTGTTGTGCTTGGAAGCGGGATTGATTTTGCCGAGAAAGTTGCAAAAAATATTGGGAAAAATGCAAGAGTAAAATATTTTAAGAATTTCGGAACTGCGAGAATAAATTGGGATGGCAACGAAATTGAATTTGTAGGAGCAAGAAAAGAATCTTACAGAAAAGATTCGAGGAAACCTATTGTTGAAAATGGAACACTTCAGGATGATCAAAACCGCAGGGATTTTACTATTAATGCTCTTTCGCTGAGTTTGCAAGAAAATAATTTCGGCGAGTTGGTAGATCCGTTCAATGGATTTCAAGACATTAAAAACAGAATAATTCGTACTCCGCTTGACCCTGACATAACTTTTTCGGATGATCCGCTAAGGATGATGCGTGCCATACGTTTTGCATCACAACTGAAATTTAAGATATCACCGGTAACTTTCGATGCTATCAGAAAAAACTGTAAAAGGATTTCGATAGTTTCAAAAGAACGTATAATTGACGAATTAAATAAAATTATACTTTCCGAAAAACCTTCTTATGGGTTTAAACTACTTGATTCTTCAGGTTTACTGGACGAATTTTTCCCGCAATTATCAAATCTTAAAGGAACTGAAACTGTTGACGGTAAAAGTCATAAAGATAATTTCTATCACACTCTCGAAGTCCTTGACAGAATTTCAGTTAACACTAATAACCTTTGGCTAAGATGGGCTGCTTTGTTGCATGATATTGCAAAACCGGCTACTAAAAGGTTTGACAAAGAAAGCGGATGGACTTTTCACGGGCATGAGTTTAAAGGGGCAAAAATTATACCTTCAATCTTTAAAAAGTTAAAACTTCCGTTGAATGAAAAAATGAAGTACGTTCAAAAACTAATCTTTCTGCACATGCGTCCTATTATTCTTTCTACCGATGAGGTTACGGATTCAGCTGTTAGGAGACTGCTTTTTGAAGCGGGTGATGATATTGATGATCTAATGATGCTTTGCGAGGCAGATATTACTTCAAAAAATGCCAAAAAAGTAAAACGCTATCTCAAAAACTTTAAGATTGTAAGAAAAAAACTTGTAGCGATAGAAGAAAAAGACAGTATCAGGAATTTTCAACCACCGGTGAGCGGCGAAGATATTATGAGAACATTCGGGCTTGAACCTTGCCGGGAAGTCGGGATAATAAAAAATGCCATTAAAGAAGCTATAATTGACGGGGTAATTGAAAATGACTTTGACAAAGCTTATGATTTTATGATACAGAAAGGCAAAAAATTAGGACTGAAAATTCAAAAGTAAGAATGAACCAAAACACAAATATACTAATTCTTAACAATTTTGCAAAGCAAAAGCTGTTTAGAAGTAGTAATGCGGTACAAAATCAAATCTGGAAATTTTGCAATTTTGTTCCGTACAAGTATAAAAAAAATACTTTGATTGTAATTTTGGGTCCTACCGCCATCGGCAAAACCGCTTTAAGCATTGAGCTTGCAAAACATTTTAACACAGAAATTATTTCATCGGATTCCCGTCAATTTTACAAAGAAATGAAGATTGGAACAGCCATTCCCAGTCCCGAAGAATTGAATGCAGTTAAGCATCATTTTATCGGCAATTTGTCAATATCCGATTATTATAATGTTTCAAAATTTGAACAAGATGCACTTCAAAAACTTGAGGAGATTTTCACTTCAAATAAACTTGCAATTATGGTGGGAGGCTCGGGTTTGTATATTGATGCAGTCTGTAAAGGAATTGATGATATCCCCGACCCTGACGAAAAACTTAGAAACGAAATAAATGAAATTTTCCAAACTTCAGGCATCGAAGCTTTGCAAAAAAAACTAAAAGAACTCGACCCTGAATATTATTCAATAGTTGACCTGAAGAATCCGAAAAGGTTAATGAGAGCAATTGAAGTTTGTCTTCAAACCGGAAAAACATACACTTCACTAAGGAAAAATAAAGCAGGAAACAGAGATTTTAATATTATAAAAATCGGACTGAATTGCGAGAGAAAAGGACTTTTCGAGCGTATAAATTTACGTGTTGATAAAATGATAGAACAAGATTTACTTGATGAAGTTAAAAACCTTAGCAAACACAGGAATTTTAATTCAATGAATACGGTTGGTTATAAAGAGATATTTGATTTTTTGGACAATAAAATAACTTTTGAACGAGCCATCGAAAACATTAAAACTAACACACGCCGCTACGCAAAACGGCAACTGACATGGTTTAAAAGAGATGAATCAATAAAATGGTTTCATCCTTCGGAAATAAATAAAATTATTTTGTATCTTTCAGAAAAAATTAATTATGCTTGAATCAGAATTAAAAATCATAGAACAAGAAGTAAAAAACTGTACGAAATGTCCTTTGCACCGCAGCAGAACAAATATTGTTTTTGGTGATGGAAATCCAAATGCAAAAATATTTCTTATTGGCGAAGGACCCGGTTTTGAAGAAGATAAAACAGGAAAAGCTTTTGTCGGGAAGTCAGGGAAATTATTGGATAAAATTCTTGAAGCATGCAACTTTAACAGGAATGAGCATGTTTATATCGGGAATATTGTAAAATGCCGTCCTCCGGGAAATCGAAAACCTGAAACGGTAGAACAAGCCGCATGTCTCCCCTATCTTGAAAAACAAATTGAACTTATTGATCCGAAAATAATTATCACACTTGGTGCCACAGCACTTCAAGGACTATTAGGTGAGAATTTAAAAATTACAAGAGAAAGAGGCAACTGGAAATTATGGATGAACCGGCTTGTTATGCCAACATTTCATCCATCGGCACTATTGCGAAATCCCAACCTTAAAAAAGATACATGGGAAGATTTTAAAAAAGTTATTACAAAATACAGGGAATTGGTTGATTCGGAGCATTATTGTAAGCATTTTTAATAAGCAAGATTTTTATAATATCTAAGCAAACCGTCAATTGGATTTCTTTCTATCCTTTCAATTTTCAATCCTCGTTTTTTGGCAACTTTCTTTAATTCCTTTTCAAAAACAAAACTAATTGAGCCTACGAAACCAATAGGTGCTTTACTGATCATCGAATACTTACCAGCCTGGTTTTCAAAAAATTCATCAAATGATGTTAATACAATTTCTTTAATGAATGTATCAGAAATATTTTCGGATAAAAACCAGCTAAAAGAAGAGAAAAATTGATTTGGTTTCGGTTGGTTGTATGTAGCGTCTAATATTTCCTCAATATTTAAATCATACTTATCAATGAATCGTTTTTTAAGTTCAGCAGGAAACTGATCTTTTAAAAATGCAGTAATAAGTTTTTTTCCCATAGAAGTTCCACTACCCTCATCACCATACATATAACCCAAAGATGTTACATTTTCGACAATATCTTTTCCATCGTAATAACAAGAATTTGATCCGGTGCCGAGGATGCATGCAATTCCCGGATTTTTTCCAAATAAAGCATGAGCAGCACCAAGCAAATCATGGTAAACCTCGAAACGCCCGGCAGGAAAAACATTTTCGAGAGCTTCCTCAATGATAAAACGCTTTTTTTCGGTTGAACAACCGGCTCCATAAAAGAAGACCTTTTCTACTCTGTTTCCATTCAAAAAAGGCAGTAATTCTTTTTCAAGTATCTCCGTTATCTCCGTGGGTTTTAGAAAATAAGGATTAATTCCGGCAGTTTCATATTTATGTGTAGTATTATCTTTTTCAACTGCAAGCCAGTCGGTTTTTGTTGCACCACTATCTGCTATTAATATCATAATGTTTCTTTTTTTCAATGATTAT